>NZ_QTUL01000010.1:0-111034 GCF_003435675.1 Blautia sp. AM23-13AC
TTTATTTTATCACAGAACTTTTCGTTTGTCAAGAACTTTTTTAATTTATTTTTTGAAGCTCTTTCGAACTTCTCTGCTGTTCTCTCGATCAGCAACTCGTTTATTTTAGCAAACTCATTTACTTTTGTCAAGAACTTTTTTCAAGTTTTTTGAAGCAGTTTTTGCAACCCGCGGCAGCCACCCGGCTCCGAACTAGGTTTTTCTGTTTCAAAGAAACTCATTCGCATCAGCTCTCGCTGACAGCTTAGTTATAATAACACCGCCCAAAGCAAAAGTCAACACCTTTTTTCGAATTTTCTTATTTTTAGAAAAATATAGTTAATTCTGCATATTTTGTATTTTATCTGAATTTTTTAAAAAAAGACCGTACGCATCACACGCCGATCCTTTTTCCACAACTTCCTTCTAATTTTTCCCCACGCGCAGAATCGCATCCTGAATATTTTCCACCGGAATCAGTGCGATTCCACCGATTTTCTCCACGGACTTCATGCAGACAGCAGGTAAAATCACCCGCTCGAAGCCCAGTTTTTTTGCTTCCAGTACACGCTGTTCCGCCATGCTGACGGCGCGGACCTCACCGCTTAAGCCGACCTCGCCAAATACGACCGTTTTCTCATCGATCACCTGATCTTTGTAGCTCGATACGACGGCAAGTGCGATGCCAAGATCGATCGCCGGCTCATTCATCTTGATTCCGCCTGCGATGTTGACGTAGGCATCGCTTGTCGAAAGATTGACTCTTGCGCGTTTTTCCAGCACTGCCATCAGCAGGTTCACACGGTTGAAATCGCATCCTGCTGCGGTGCGGCGCGGGATTCCGAAATTACTGTGGCAGACCAGTGCCTGAATCTCGATCAGGATCGGGCGCGTTCCCTCCATGGAGCATGCGACAACCGAACCGGAAGCTCCCTCCGGCCGTCCGTTCAGCATGTACTCCGATGGATTTTTCACTTCCACGAGTCCCTCTGTCTGCATTTCGAAGACGCCGATCTCATTTGTAGAACCAAAACGGTTTTTGACGCCGCGCAGAATCCGGTAAGACGCATGACGGTCGCCCTCGAAGTACAGCACGGTATCTACCATGTGTTCCAGCACACGCGGGCCGGCCACATTACCGTCTTTTGTCACATGACCGACGATAAAGATCGAAATCCCCATTCCCTTTGCAATCTGCATCAGCACATTCGTCGATTCCCGGACCTGGGATACACTGCCCGGCGCGGAGCTGACCTCCTCGTTGTACATGGTCTGGATCGAGTCGATGACGGCCATCTCCGGCTTCTCTTTTTCCATGACGGCGCGGATGATATCAAGATTCGTCTCGCAGAGCAGGGACAGATTTTCGTTAAATTCTCCGATCCGCACAGCGCGCAGTTTGATCTGACGCAGGGACTCCTCACCGGAAATATATAAAACCTGATGTCCTGCTGTGGACAGCATGCGGCACACCTGCAGAAGGAGTGTGGATTTTCCAATTCCCGGATCGCCGCCGACCAGTGTCAGGGAACCCGGCACGATTCCTCCGCCGAGCACCCGGTCGAGTTCTCCGATTCCCGTCGGGATGCGCTCCTCTTTTCCTGTTGAAATTTCCGTCAGATGAACCGGCTTTCTGCCCGCCGCGCTGTGGTTTCCGATCCCCTGCGTTCCCGCCGGTGTTTTGGCCGCTGTCGGTTCCTCCACAAACGTGTTCCATTCTCTGCACGCCGGACACTGGCCCATCCATTTTGCTGACTCATATCCGCAGTTCTGGCAGAAAAAGGCGGTTTTTTTTGCTTTTGCCATAGTTGTGTCTCCCTTATAATTGTCAAAAAAAGCTGCCGCACACGTTCTGCGACAGCCTTCTTTTCTTATTTCATCATGCTTTTACGATTTCTACTGCTACATCCTCTGCTTTTTCCAGCTCTACGCTGAAGGAAAGTTTTCCGCCGAGGTTTGTGGTCATGTGGCCAACGTTTACGCCGTCGAGCAGCACCTTGTATTCGGTCTCTGCTTCCATTTCAACGGTGATCTGTGCATCCTCCGGTCCTTCTACTTTGAAGGTCATGCCGTCGTCGAATACGTTCAGATCGGTAACTGCGGTTCCCGGAACGGATTCGTATACGAACAGTCCGTTTCTCTCCAGCTTTGTGATTTCCTTAAAGGTTTTTACTTTATACAGATCTCCTCTGTGCTCAAAATCAGATTTTTTTGCCTTTGCCGCAAGCTCATAATCTCCGAAGCTGATGCCTCCGTCTGCCTCTGTGCGGATTAATTCTTTTACTACTGACATTTGTAAATGCCCTCCTGGTCTTGTCTTTTGTGGTGTTTCGTTTCTTTGTGAAAATCATACCATAATCAAAAAGATTTTACCATATAATTTATGGAATTTTATATTATTTTTTCTCAAGAACCTTAAATGTAATCTCTTTCTTATTCATTCCAGCCGCAACGGTATCGCCTTTTTTCACTTCTCCGTTCAGGATGGCTTCTGCGAGCGGATCCTCAATTTTGCTCTGGATCGCGCGTTTTAACGGGCGGGCACCGTACTTGCTGTCGAAGCTGTTTTCCACGAGATATTCTTTCACGGTGTCACGGACTTTCAATTCAATGTCCATCTGCTCCTTGCAGCGGCGCTCCAGATCTTTGAGCAGAATCTGCAGAATCTTCTTCATATCCGCCTTGGTAAGCTGATGGAATACAATAATCTCGTCGATTCGGTTCAGGAATTCCGGCTTAAACATCCGTTTGACTTCTTCCATCACCTGGCCCTTCATGTATTCGTAGTCTTTCCGCTCATCTTCTGTCGAAAGGAATCCAAGGCGTTTCGGCGCTACAATGTTCTGTGCTCCGGCATTGGATGTCATGATAATGCAGGTCTGTTTGAAATCAACTTTTCTGCCCTGCGCGTCGGTGATATGGCCATCATCAAGCACCTGCAGCAGAATGTTGAAGACATCCGGGTGCGCTTTTTCGATCTCGTCAAACAGGATCACACTGTACGGGTTGCGGCGCACTTTTTCGGAGAGCTGGCCGCCTTCCTCGTAGCCGACGTATCCCGGAGGGGATCCGATCAGTTTGGAGACGCTGTGTTTCTCCATGTACTCCGACATGTCGACGCGGATCAGGGCCTGCTCTGTACCGAAAACTGCCTCGGCGAGTGCTTTGGAAAGTTCTGTTTTTCCGACACCGGTCGGTCCAAGAAACAGGAAGGATCCTGTCGGACGGTTCGGGTCTTTTAATCCGACTCTGCCTCGTTTTACGGCTTTTGCCACAGCTGTCACGGCTTCTTCCTGGCCGACAACGCGTTTATGGAGTGTCTGCTCCAGTCTTGCCAGACGTTTCGATTCTCCTTCCGCGAGACGCTGTACCGGAATTTTCGTCCAGGTGGATACGGTTTTTGCGATTTCTTCTTCTGTTACCTGCAGTTTTTTGTTTTTGCAACGGCGTTCAAAGCGTTTTCGGATCTGCTCCAGATCTTTTTCGAGCTCCTGCTGGCGCGCCTGCAGTTCTTTTGCCTGCTCAAAATCGCCGGCACTGATCGCGGATTCTTTTTCTTTCTGTACTTCGAACAGTGTCTGCTCCTCTTTTGCCATGTTGTCCGGCACCTGGTAGCCGGCGAGCTGTACGCCTGCGGATGCCTCATCGATCAGATCGATGGCTTTATCCGGCAGGAAACGGTCGTTGATGTAGCGGACGCTCATTTTTACGGCTGCTTCCAGTGCTTCATCGGTGATTTCCACGCCGTGGTGGCGTTCGTAGTATGGGCGCAGGCCTTTTAAGATATCAAGTGCTTCGCTTTCCGTCGGTTCTTCTACTTTGACCGGCTGGAAACGGCGCTCCAATGCGGCATCTTTTTCGATGTATTTACGGTATTCTTCGAGCGTGGTTGCACCGATGAGCTGAATTTCTCCGCGGGAAAGGGACGGTTTTAAGATATTGGATGCATCGAGTGCTCCCTCTGCACCGCCGGCCCCGATGATGGTGTGAAGTTCATCGATGAACAGCAGAATATTTTCATTGTCCGTCACTTCTTTGACGACACGTTTGATACGCTCTTCGAACTCACCGCGGTATTTGCTTCCGGCTACCATTCCGGAAAGGTCAAGGACAACAACTCGCTTATCGCGGATCGTTTCCGGCACAATGCCAAGGGCAATCCGCTGCGCCAGACCTTCCGCAATCGCCGTTTTTCCGACACCCGGCTCTCCGATCAGACACGGGTTGTTTTTTGTCCGGCGACTTAAGATCTGAATGACACGCTCAATTTCCTGCCCACGGCCGACAACCGGATCGAGTTTTCCTTCGCGCGCAAGCTCAGTCAGATCCCGGCTGTACTGGTCCAGTGCCGGCGTTTCGCTGGTCTGCGCTCCACCTCTTGTCTGCGGTCCGCGGCCGGTATTTGCATTTCCGCTTGCACCGCCCTGCAGCGGTGCCTCGCCCATGGCAGTAAGGATTGCTCCATATAGTTTCTGAATGTTGATCCCCATGGTAAAAAGCAAACGGGTAGCAACACAGTCACTTTCTTTTAAGATTGCGATCAGCAAATGCTCGGTTCCCACAGCTCTGCTCTTAAAACGCGCTGCCTCCGCTTCTGCATTTTCAAGCACTCTGCGTACCCGCGGAGTATAGCCCGGTCGGGATTCGGTCACGGTGTTTCCGCCTGGTGCAATCAGACGGTCAATCAGTTCGGTAAGCTGTCCGGCATCTACGTGAAACTCAGAAAGCACCATGCCTGCTGTGCCATCCTCCACGTTCAGAAGTCCGATCAGAAGGTGTTCGGTTCCTACGTAATTATGTCCACATTTTTCAGCTGTCCTAACCGCATATGCCAGTGCTTTTTTTGCCTGACTGGTATATCCTTCTCTCATAATACTATTGTCTCCTTCATGTTTCGTCTGCGTAATTGCTGTAAATTTCATCTACAAGCTGATGTACTTCTTCTTTTGATATATTTTTGCAGACGGCTTTTGCAAGAATCACCTGCAGATCTTCGCGCAGTTCCTGCATGGCATACAGTTTATCCGCATCGATAGAGATAACGGCTCCTTTTCTTCGGTCAATCGAAAGAAGCCCCTCCTGCCGGAGTACGCTGTAGGCCTTATTTACGGTATGCATGTTGATTCCGATATTGTCTGCGAGCTGTCTTACCGAAGGTAGAGTATCTCCTTCCTGAATTCTGGAAGTGGCAATACCCAGAATAATCTGATTTCTCAGCTGGATATAGATCGCTTCATCGCTGTTGAAATCGATCTGTATTGTCTCATAATACATAGTTACACCCTGCTTTCTCGTATCGTTTTGTTATACATATGTTATAACAATTCGCAAACTTTGTCAACAAACGGTTTCCCTACCTGTTTTTCTCGTAGATGATCTGAAGACCTTTCAGGAGCAGATTCTCATCGATGATGATGTCATGTCTGCAGTGCGGAATCACAGCTTTCGCCAGACCTCCGGTAGCCACAATCGTGCATTTGCAGCCAAGTTCTTCTTCCATCCGTTCGATCATGCCGTCGATGCTGGCAGCGTTTCCATAAATCATACCGCCTTTCATACAGTCCAGCGTATTTTTGCCAATGACTTTTTTCGGTGCTGTCAGACTGGTCTGGCTAAGCTGCGCGGCATTTGATACGAGAGCATCCAGCGAAGTACGAAGTCCCGGAAGAATCACGCCTCCGATGAAGCTTCCTTTCTGATCAAGTACACTCATCGTCGTGGCAGTTCCCATATCGATAACAATCTGCGGACATGTGTATTCATTCAGCGCTGCTACTGCTACAACAACAAGATCGCTTCCTGCCGTTGCGGGGTCGTCCAGTTTGATATTAAGTCCGGTCTTCACACCGGGGCCGACAACTTTGACCGGCTTTTTAATCACTTTTTCTGCCGCACTCCGGCAGAGCTCTGTCACCTGCGGAACAACGGAAGAGATGATACCTCCTTCGATCTGCTCCACCGGAATCTCATACAGTTCCAGTACATTTTTCAGGCTGACTGCGTATTCCAGCTCTGTTTTTGCCTTGTCCGTGGAGAGTCTTTCGATAAAGTATGTTTTTTTCCCTTCCACACACCCAAGGACGATGTTCGTGTTGCCGATGTCTATTGCAAGGATCATGATTCAGGTTCCTCCTGTAAAAACTATGAAATGAAATTCTTGTGGTTTTATTATACATGGTGCGGCGCTTTGAGACAAGGAAAAAGACAGCAAGAAAAAGACAATTAAGTCGATTTCATACTGTCTTCTGAATATTTCATTTTGAATTATCTATTCTTGTTGTTCACAAAAATAAATTTTACATCATTCTCAAACGTACGATTTAGCAGAATTTGCCCTGAAAATGTTTGAGTACTATACATTTTTACATCATTCTCAAACCATTACTTACAGATTTAGGGGAGGTGGAAAGTTTGAGTACCATACATTTTTACATCATTCTCAAACTCTTCCCATTCGGCGGGTGGCATATCGTCAGTTTGAGTACCATACATTTTTACATCATTCTCAAACTAGGCTTATACCTGTGCATGAAAACAATGTGTTTGAGTACCATACATTTTTACATCATTCTCAAACGACTGCGATGATGATGAGATAGCAATTAGCGTTTGAGTACCATACATTTTTACATCATTCTCAAACGACAACACGACTGGACAACAACAAGAAAAAGTTTGAGTACCATACATTTTTACATCATTCTCAAACAGCGTTGCAAGACAGTCGCCCTCATGGAAGGTTTGAGTACCATACATTTTTACATCATTCTCAAACAGGCGGCAAATTGGGACTCTGACGGCATTTGTTTGAGTACCATACATTTTTACATCATTCTCAAACGATGTCTCTGTTGTGACCTTCAGGATTGCTGTTTGAGTACCATACATTTTTACATCATTCTCAAACAGTGACATTGAGTTCGCAGAAAGCAAGGCGGTTTGAGTACCATACATTTTTACATCATTCTCAAACCTCAAATTTAAAAATGAACTGCTTTCATCTGCACAAAACAGGTACTCAAACATCCGATGGATATTAATAGACATCACATCCATCTTTGTCAATTATATAATATTCTCTCTGATTCGAAAAGTCCCTTTGTATATTTTCTATGAAAAGCAAGGATATTTCATAGTAGCATGCCATTTGGGAGAGTTTGTTTATTTGTGTTTCGTTCAGATAGGATCGAATATTGACTAAAATCACCAGTTCTTTTTGGAGAAGTTCGGCCATAACTTTGATATATTGCGTTAATTTTTCCAGAAGTCCCATCTCTTTTTCGGTTTCTGTCTGAACTCCCATCAATTTTAGGAGTGCGCTCAAATCGATTTCCTCATTTTGTTCCAATTCGTACCCACTGACAGCTTCCAATTGATAGATGTATTTCTTCAGTTCCGCAATAATTCTCTGTGTTTCCAGAAACATTTCTTCATTTTGCGCACTTTTGACCAGCTCTGTAAATAACCGTTTTTGTATTCTGTGATCCGCAAAATCAAGAGAAAAGGGCGTTAATACCAATTCCACATCTCTTTTCATATTCAGCTCTGTGTCAGCTTTAGAAAGTACGAAATTTCCCTCTTCTCCCTGATTTTGTTTTTGCAGCTGCTCCACATATTTTAAAAACAGCTCCGGTGATTCTATAATCCATTCCGTGGGACAGTTCCGATGAATCGCAATAGGTTTTTCCAAGTCCACATGTACCAGTTTCATAAAATCACCAGCCTTTCATCCGTATTCAACACTTCACTCTTTACGTTCCCAACAATCAGATCCATTTTCGCATACTGCTTCTCAGTCACCGTTAAAAGCTGTACCAGGCCTTCTTCCGGCTTATTTTTATGAATCTGATCCACGATTCCATTCACTGCAGTTGTATTTAACGCAAGCTTACAGTATACGGATTCCTGGAGCATCAGGAATCCGCTTTTCAATAAAAACTTTCGAAATCTCGCATATTCTCTTCTCTGATCGCCCGTCAGCACCGGAAGATCAAACAGTACCAATACTCTCATAAAACGATAACTCATAGGCCATAAAACCGGATCAATGCACTGTCATTCTCATTTAAGGCATCAAATACACTTTTACAGTAAATTTTTATGGCATTATTCACATACTGTGTTTTCCCGTCTATCATGACTTCGTTGTTTAATACATTGACCAACTGTATTTTTTCCTCATGCGTAAATTCTTTCCTCTGCATTTGGATTACTTCCCGGTCAATCAGAACACGGAACGGTTCCATCAAATCGGACGCCAGATTAAACTGATTAAACATATTATCATGAAAGAGTCCGAGCTGTGTAATATAACCGCTCGCTACAATTTCTCTCGCAAACGCAGACAACAAAATGCTATATCCGTAATTCAGCGCTGCATTTTCCGGACAATCCGCAGTTCTGGTAAATGTCATGCCGAACAACGCATTAAAATATACTTTTGCCGCATGCCCTTCCCGGTTTGTCTCATCGTTCCAGCCAATCTCCTGTAAATATGCTTCTAACAGACCCGCTTCTTCCTTTCCCAGATTTTTTAACAGTTCCTTCTGTTTTCGTATTTTTTCCGTCACAATCTCTGTCCAGATCGCTTCTTTACTGTGCCGGCTCCACTGAATCTGCTTTCTGATTTTATTGCTGGTATCATGACTTCCGTAATACCCAACCAGTTCCGACGATGGATTTCTCTTTTCATCGCAAAAAATCACTTTTATTTTCTTTTTGGTCAGCTCTGCCAGCAGACTTGTTGTGACTGTTGCTGCTGTTGACTCAATCAGAATGGTTGAGATTTCACTTAAATGTATTTTTGTTACTTCTTCATTTCGTACCACAAGATAACCAAGCTGATAGTCCAGCTTTGCCCGTTTGGAAATAACCACAATCCGCCAGCTCATAATGCATTCAGGTCTACTGCCTGCTCGTAAATACCGGTTGGCGATTGATGAATCATTTCGATTCGACTGCAATCGGTTATATTTTTGTTGAGATACAAAATTCCTGCTCTTCCAGATCCTCCAATTAATTTCAAATCAGCGGTAACACTCTGGCACTGGAAAAAATGTAAAATTTCATACAAAACGATACACTTTTCTTCTATGCATAATTCTTTAAATTTTTCTCTTTTTTCCGTTAATGTCTTTGCCTGTGCTCCAAGTTTTTTTGCATATACCGTATTTGTTAATTTATTTAAAAAGGTTTCATACAGCATCACCACCTTCTTTTCTTCTAAATGGTCGGAATCGTAAATTTTCAGTTCTTTATTCTGTTTTTTACGTTCCACGTACTGTACTATTTTTTTCAGTATTTCCATTTCTTCCTGGGAAAGTACCAGCTGATTTGCACCTTGCATCAATAGCTGATCTCCTGATCTTCCGGAAACCCACATATAAAATCCGTCCACACAAAACAGAGTATCTATTTTGATTTCCGGCACCAGCACTCGCGGATTCTTTAACTGTCTTTCCTCTTCCAGATACCGAATTATATTTTCTTCTGACTTCTGAATTTCCTTTTTCAGACGAATCGGCACATACTCGATTGTTCGTATTTTCTTTCCCTTTTTGCCCTCCGATTCTGCCAGTACAAAGTAAGCTCCCGCCTCTTTGTTATATCCTCCATACTTCTGTATATCACAAAGCCGTTCATCACTGCTCTTGATCGGAACCTGACCTTTTCCTTTTTTGACAATCTGCTGGTCAAACAATGCACCTGTTGCCTCATACGATCTTCGCGTCACAAGAATGTTGTTCTTTTCCATAAACTTTCGGACTGTCACAATGGTTCCGTTCCCGCCTTCCCAGGCAATTTCTCCGTTTCGTTCAATTCTTTCCTGTTCAAACATCTTCTTCAGATTATAACTTCTTCCCGGATTTTCCTTAATGAAGTGAATCGGATTTGATGTGAATTTTACAAAATATGCGTTGCCAACGACAATATTCAAATAAGCATCCTTCGCATGATGATAATCATTCATCTCCCGTACCTTCAGAAATTTAAAATCCTTACGGAACTTTGAAACGGTTGGCGCTTTCACATAAACAATCTGTGTATCCGGGATCACCTGCTGCAGAATACTTGCTGCCGCTTTTGTACTCTGACGAGTTTCCACCAGCTGCCTGGAAATAAATCCAGCCAATTCAGACGGTTCAAATCCATTTCCTCTTATCAGCCGTTTATATTTTTCTTCACTGATCAATCCGGCATCCACTAAAGATTTCCAGAATGGCTGCATTTTTTTCCGAACTGTTTCATCGATCGGATATTTATCCTCTTTCATCTGATTACACTTTTTCTTTACAAGTACCCGGTTATCCAGGCTATCATCCATCACTTTGGACTGTGGAAAAATATGATCAATGTCATACTTCTGATTATCCCACAATTCCTCCAGTTCAATTGTTTCACCGGAATACATGCATTTTCCTTTTTGCGTATAATACAAATACAGCTTGTCTCTTCTCATTTCCGCATCGGAACGCTTTTCAATCTCATCTATCCAGTCTTTTTCTTCCGCTTTACATTTTTTATAGAGTTCCAGCAGTTTCTTTTTTCTTGAAGTGGTTCTTCCCTGATCGTTTTTTTCTCTTGCCATTTCTATAAAAACACGTTTCGGTGGGTTTCCCATCACTTTACAGATTTCCTTTACAATCAAAAGGCTCTGCCAAATCTGCCGCTTCACTGCCGGTGATACGTAAAGTTCCTCGACTAATTCATACGAAATATCCCGTTTTTTCTGTTCGTTTCCATTCTTTTCTTCGATTGCCGATGCAAACAAATATTTTTCGCTAAGCAGTTGCATCAGATTGTCATTCGTCTCCCACAAAGCCCGAATAATAGACCATGCCTCTCCCGTTTCCGGTGCCGGTGCTTCCGTCTCTTCCAAAAACACTTTTGAGAGTCTTCCCCAAGCACGATACGGCAGTTTACTTATGCTGTCTCTTTGTTTTTCTGTCAACTCCGGAAACAGTTTCTTTAATCTCTGTTTCAGTATCGCTTTATCATCTCCAAACAGCGTTACGTTCAGGATGATGCATTCTTTTTCCGCCTGGTTCAGTGACAAATTTGTTAATTTCTCTTTAAAGTCATGGTATGCCGTAAGAGAACTCTTGAAATCACCATCAATTCCGGTAATTTCAACTTCTTTTCCGGTAATTCCTTCTTTCACTAAATAGTTTTTCAGTTTTTTCTGTGTAACTTTTCTGCTTTTCTGGAATACTTCTTCATATATTTTCTGTTTCTGCTCTACAGATATCTTTTCTCCATCCAAACGCAGATTATTTAATTCATTTAAAACTTCGTATTTGCTGTACAGCAGAGAATACTTTGGTAAAACATCTTCACTTGGCAGATAAGTACATTTATTCGTCATTCTTCGAATAAACTGCTCTGCACTTGCTTCCAAATCTACCATCTCATCGAAGTTCCATGGATATATTTTGCCTTCTTTTCGTACCGCCCAGTTACTCTTCTCCCCTTTTTTTCGAATTCCGTTTAAGGGTCCTACGTAGTACGGAATGCGGAATGTGAAAATCTTTTGAATCTTCTCTCCATTCTCTTTCAGTAGCGGAACTTTATCTTCCAGATTTTTCAGGATTGCATTTAATTCATATAAATGAATCTGATATGGAATGACACTGTTGTCTTTTACAGTCTGTTTCGGAAGAAACGTTCCCATTTCCATTTCCTTCTGCATGCAGGATGCTTTCGTCACATCTGATATCTTGCCCAGAATATTCTTTTTCAGATAACCGTAAAAGTCTTCCTGACTACATTGTTTTGGTGCCTTGATATACGCATAATAATTAGCTTTTTCATCCTTTTTTGCAAACAGTCTCTGATATTCTTCCCTTGAAAGATTCTCTCTGACCAGCTTTTTCAGATCTTTCAGATCTTTTTTATGCTTTTCATAAAGTGCCACTTTTGCCTCTGAAAGAGAAGAATAGTTCTGCAAAATATCAGCCAGAACAGCCCAATCGTACACTGCTTTTGCGTGTTCAATTAATACATATTTTTCTCCCAGCTCTGCTTCGATCTCTCCAGCGTATTCTTCATAACCTGCATCTGCGAAGCAAAGTTTTGGCCGTTCCAGTGTATCCATCTGTTTTTCCCCAAACAGATTTCCCAGTTTTGCTGTTCCACCGGTAATCAATCCCAGCCACTCTTTTTCACAGGATGTTTCTGCCCGCATTGCTTTTACTGCTTTTGTCTTTTTCGCAGATTTGGTCAATGTTCGGTCTTTTAAAATTGCCTCTATTTCCTTGCTTCTTTCCACTCCAATCTCGGAAGAAAAGCCAAGTTCTTCTGCCCGCACTGCTTCAAGGAACTGTTCAAATGTTGTCTGAAATTCTCTTACCTGTTCGATATTTCCGTTTAATAGAAAATGGCCTCTGTGTTTCATCATATGATGCAGAGCAAGATATATCAGGCGAATATCAGGCGTTTCGTCAGTTTCCATTAACCATTTTCTCAGATGATAGATGGTTGGAAACTGTTTATGATATTCTTTGTCTGTGTAATCATCATCCGCAAACAATGCATAGGGAAGTTCCGGACACTTTCCCTGCCTGTCACGCTTATCCTCTGGCCAGTAACGACTCTCTTTCATTCTGCGAAAAAATCCATCATCTATCTTTTCTACTTCTTCCGCAAAAATTTTCTGCAGCAATTCTATTCTCCAATTACGACGATCCAATCTTCGTTTTGCTGTCCGAAACCCTCTTCTCTCTTCTGCAGTCTGTGCACTGTCAAATAGCCGTACACCCCAAAGTGTTTTTCCATGTGCGCGCAAAATTTCGTACTTCTCATTTGTCACAGCCCATCCAACCGAACTGCTTCCCATATCAAGTCCGAGATAATATTCCCCTTTCATCTGTTCTTTCCTCCATTTTCTACATTTTATCTAATTTTACCATATATTTTGATTTTTTACATCTTTTCTTTCCTATTTTCAACAATTCTACTTCCTGGTTCTTGCTGTTCTCACAGTACTGAATCATAACCATGTTTCATTTCTAATTTTAGACAACAAAAAAACTGCTGTCTATGAAGACAACAGTTTTCGTTCCACACACTGTGGACCATCTAACGATGGCGTTTTCGATAAATCGTTATTTGAACTTATGATGTAAAATTTAGTATGGTACTAAACTATCTACACTATACTTCTATTTTTTCCTTTCGTCAATCTTTTTTAGAAAGTTTTTATGATAATTATTCCATTTTTTTCTCTTGCGTCCTTCTTGTTTTTATGGTAAAATATATCTTGTTCTGATTACGAACACTGCCGCTGTGGCGGAATTGGTAGACGCACTTGACTCAAAATCAAGCGGTGAATAACCGTGCCGGTTCGAGTCCGGCCAGCGGCATAGCTAAAAAAGATCTGCAAGAACGAACGTTGATGCAGATCTTTTTTTATTGTCTTCCCTTCAAAAAACAGCTTTTGAAAGAAAGAAAACCCCTTTCGAAGAACCGGCCATCTGCCGCATGGTTCTTTTTGAAAGGGGTTTTACTGTTGTTATCTCTTATTTATTTCCAAACATCTTTTCATACTCCGGTGTTCCATCCAGTGTAGCGAAGTAGTCCTTCGGGGTTTCTGCGCGGCGGATGACTTCAAAGCTGCCGTCCTCTTTTAACAGAACCTCTGCAGATTTTAATTTTCCGTTGTAGTTGTATCCCATGGAAAATCCATGTGCGCCGGTGTCGTGGATGAAGAGGAGGTCTCCGACTTCCACTTCCGGAAGCATGCGGTCGATCGCGAATTTATCGTTGTTTTCGCACAGGGAACCTGTTACGTCATATTTGTGGTCGCACGGCTGATCTTCTTTTCCCATCACCGTGATGTGGTGGTAAGCGCCGTACATTGCCGGCCGCATCAGATTGACCGCGCATGCATCACAGCCGATATACTCTTTGTAAATGTGTTTCTGATGGATGGCGCGGGTAACGAGTCCGCCGTACGGTCCCATCATGAAACGGCCCATCTCCGTGTAAATTGCAACATCGCCCATGCCGGCCGGAACGAGGACTTCATCGTACACTTTATGTACACCCTCACCAATCACGCGGATGTCATTGCCTTCCTGACCCGGTTTGTACGGGATTCCGACACCGCCGGAAAGATTGATGAATTTAATCTTCACGCCCGTCTCTTTCTGCAGCTTTACAGCCAGCTCAAACAGTGTTTTTGCCAGAACCGGGTAGTAATCGTTGGTTACGGTATTACTTGCAAGGAAGGAATGGATGCCGAACTCTTCTGCCCCTTTTGCCTTCAGAATGCGGAATGCCTCAAAAATCTGCTCGGTTGTCATACCGTATTTGGCATCTCCCGGATTGTCCATAATATCGGTGCTGATTTTAAACAGTCCGCCCGGGTTATAACGGCAGCAGATTTTCTTCGGAATGTAGCCTAATGTTTTCTCAAGGAAATCAATATGTGTAATATCATCAAGGTTAATGATCGCACCAAGCTCTGCAGCCAGTTGATACTCTGCAGCCGGTGTTACGTTGGATGAAAACATGATTTTATCTTTCTCAAATCCCATCGCATCGGAAAGCATCAGCTCCGTGTAAGAAGAGCAGTCGCATCCGCAGTCATATTCACCCAGCATTTTGATCAGTGTCGGGTTTGGGTTCGCTTTCACAGCAAAATACTCACGAAATCCCGGATTCCAGGAAAAAGCTTCCTTTACTGCTTTCGCATTCTCACGAATTCCTTTTTCATCGTAAATGTGAAACGGAGTTGGTACTGCTGCTGCGATTTCTTCCAGTTTTTCTTTTGTTACAAAAGGCTTCTTCGTCATTCTCTTTTGTCTCCTTCTTCTGCTTATTTTGCCTGAATAATGTGAAGCATGTTTGTCATATATCCTTCACCCGTCACCTCGTTGGTGGCAGGGTCTCCGGCCGTAAAAATAACCATATCGCCGCGTTCTACGAGCTCCTCACGGCGCACCATATACATGGCATGGGAAATAATGTTCTCCGTAGAATCTTCCTCGTATCCGGTCACCGGACGAACGCCCCAGTAGAGCTGCATTTTTCTTCTTGCCCATTCATATGGGGTAACGCCGTAAATCGGTACACTCGGACGAAGGTTGGAGATCAGTCTTGCGGTCTGACCGGACATCGTCGGGGTCACAATGCAGGCTGCTTTGATGTGTTCTACCATAGAAACGGCTGCACTTCCGACTGCCGCGGAAACATTCAGTTTCCCTTCCAGCGCTTTTCCATCGCGGTAATCTTCGAATTTCAGATAGCGCTCTGTCTGCTCGGCAATCTCTCCCATCATGGTAACTGCCTCGACCGGATATTTTCCGGCTGCTGTTTCGCCGGAGAGCATGATCGCATCCGTTCCATCATAAATTGCATTCGCAACATCGGCTACCTCTGCACGGGTCGGACGCGGATTCCGGATCATGGAATCCAGCATCTGGGTTGCTGTGATAACCGGTTTGTATTTATGATTGCATTTTTCAATGATGATTTTCTGTACATGCGGTACCTGGCACGCCGGAATCTCTACACCAAGGTCTCCCCTTGCAACCATCACACCATCTGCCGCATCGATGATGCTGTCGATGTTCTGCACACCCTCCGCATTTTCGATCTTGGCAATGATATCAATACGCTCTCCTCCGTTTGCCACAAGGAACTCACGGATTTCGTTAATTGCCTCTGCATTTCGGATAAAAGAAGCCGCTACAAAATCAATATCCTGTTCAATACCAAAGAGAAGATCTCCTTTGTCTTTCTCCGTGAGGTTCGGAAGATTGATCGAAACGTTTGGTACATTCACACCCTTCTTCTCTCCGAGCTCGCCGCCGTTTACTACGGTACAGACAATTTCCGGTGCATTTACTTTTTCTACGCGCAGGCCGATCAGACCATCATCGATCAGAATTGTGTCTCCCTCTTTGATATCGTCGGTAAGGCCGGTGTAGCTGACCGAACAGTGATCTTCATCTCCGGTCTCCTGAACGGTTGTCAGGGTAAAAGTCTGTCCGGTTACCAGATTTACTTTTTTGCCATCTTTCAAAACGCCGGTACGGATTTCCGGTCCTTTGGTATCCAGAAGGATTGCCACAGGAGTTTTCAGCTCTTTTCGAAGCTCTTTCAGCATATCCATACGCATTTTCTGCTCATCGTGGTCTCCATGAGAAAAATTAAAACGAGCAACATCCATTCCGGTTTCAATCAGTTTTTTCATCAGGTCACGGGAGTTGGTATTTGGCCCCATGGTGCAGACAATTTTCGTTCTTCTCATACTTTCTCTCCTTCTTTATTTTACATGTTCATGCGTAAACAGGTGATCCTGGCAGTATTCATAATTTCCGTTGCATCTGGAGCAGAAACGGAACTCCAGATTCGGATCATCCTTTTCAGTCCGCCCGCAAATCGCACATTTGTGTTTTGTGATTCCATTTAGATTGCGGTATTCGGCTTCTCCTCTTGATACGGCTTTTTTAAATTCTTTCCTGCGTCTGTTCTGCCGGAAAGAGTTATGTTTTCCCTTTCTTGTCATCAGGAAAAACACCAGGACGTTTGCCAGGGAACACAAAATAACAACACATCCTGCCCAGTTTCCGCTCAGAATGCTGGTAATCATGCTATAAGCAAGAAGTGCTACGTCAAGATACGCCAGCCATTTGATCTTGATCGGGATAATAAAGTACAAAAGCACCTGCATATCCGGAAAACTGATCGCAAAGCCAAGAAAAATAGAAAGGCTGATATAATAGGTGCTGAATGCAGTTCCCATCAGCGCCGGATACCCCTTCACTGCGTACTCGATTCCATACAGCAGGAAGGAACCGAGGATCGTCATCAGAATACCCGAAAAGATATAAACGTTATATTTGAAATCTCCCCAGGCTCTTTCAAGACTCGTTCCGATTGAGTAGTAGAAAAACAGCATAATAATCGTAAAGATGTCGAGACCGCTCGGCGGAATCAGAATCCAGCTCACCAGACGCCAGATCTGGCCATGCAGAATATAGTATGGTTCCAGCGTCAGATACTGTCTCATGATGGGAGCCGCAAGCGCAATGATATATCCCGCAATGTACGTTACGATAATGTACATCGTCAGATGGCTTAACGCATATCTCCCATATTTTCGCTCCATTTTGTCTAAAAAATTCATGCACACTCTTCCTTTTTGTTTGTTTTATTTCACCGGCTTTCACTGCCCGAAAATACATTCTCATTATACGTGCTGCCTTTTCGTTTGTCAAACGGTATAACGGTGAATTTCGTCTCTGAAAAAGAGCTTTACGAATGTTTTACTTTCCGGTATAATTTATTAGAAATCTTTTCCAGTTATTTTATAAATATACGAAAAAATTCAGGAGGACTTTATATATGGCAGGATCATCATTTGGTACCATCTTCAGACTGACCACCTGGGGAGAGTCTCATGGAAAAGGCGTGGGCGTTGTTGTGGACGGAGTGCCGGCCGGCCTTTCGCTTTCCGAGGAGGATATTCAGGTTTACCTCGACCGCAGGAAGCCGGGACAGAACCGCTTTACCACAAAACGGAAAGAATCCGATACCGTTCAGATTTTATCCGGCACTTTCGAAGGAAAAACGACCGGTACCCCGATTTCCATGGTGGTATGGAATGAGGATCAGCATTCCAAAGATTACAGCGACATTGCTTCCTATTACAGACCGGGCCACGCCGACTATACGTTTGATGCAAAATACGGTTTCCGCGACTACCGCGGCGGCGGACGCTCCTCAGGACGCGAGACGATCGCACGCGTGGCTGCAGGTGCCATTGCCTTAAAAATGCTCTCTGAGCTTGGCATCACCGTTTCCGCCTACACCCGCTCCATCGGTGACGTGGAAATCCAGTCTTTTGATGCCGCTGAAATCGCGAATAACGCCCTGAATATGCCGGATGCAGAGGCTGCCGAAAAAGCTTCCGGGCTTTTAACAAAAGCCATGGCGGAAAAAAATTCCGTCGGCGGTGTGGTCGAATGTGTCGTTCACCATATGCCGGCCGGTGTCGGCGATCCGGTGTTTGAAAAGCTCGATGCCAACCTTGCAAAAGCACTCGTCTCCATCGGCGCCGTAAAAGGCGTGGAAATCGGAGACGGTTTCTCGGTCTGCACAGCTACCGGGCTTACCAATAACGATGCCTTCCATGTAAATGCGGACGGCTCCATTGTCAAGCTGACCAACCACGCCGGCGGTATTTTAGGCGGTATCAGCGACGGAAGCGATATCGTTGTCCGGGCTGGTTTCAAACCGACCCCGTCCGTTGCTGCTTCCCAGCAGACCATCAACAAAGATGGTGAAAACATTGCCATCGAAATCAAAGGCCGCCACGACCCGATCGTCGTTGCACGCGCCGTTGTTGTCGTGGAATGCATGACCGCTCTTGTCCTGGCGGACGCACTGCTCGTCGGCATGAGCGCCAAACTGGACAATGTAAAGAAAGTCTGGGCTCTGGACGAGAAATAAAGGCCGGACTGCTTC
This sequence comes from Blautia sp. AM23-13AC, assembly GCF_003435675.1. NCBI lineage: Bacteria > Bacillati > Bacillota > Clostridia > Lachnospirales > Lachnospiraceae > Blautia > Blautia sp. AM23-13AC. The sequence continues at coordinate 18,454 of NZ_QTUL01000010.1, forward strand.
TTTCTGGCTTCAACACAAAAAATGCCTGCGGGATACAGTTCTTCCTGCAGGCATTTTTGCGTTATTTTTTTAGTGAACGCCTTTTTTCGTAATCAGAATACAGTTCGGCGTCTCCACTTTCATCGGGCGGCCTTTCTGAACCAGCACGTTTTTCTCATAATCAACGGTAAATGTTGTGATCGTGTTGGACTCATGGTTTGCCACTGCGATATGTTTTCCGTCCGGGAACATTGCAATATCCTTTGGATATTCGCCGCTGATCGGAAGTGCAAACTTCTTCTCCAGGCAGCCGGTCTCCGGGTCGATATGGAACATTGCTACGGTATTGTCTCCGGCTGTAGAAGTAAACAGGTAGTGGTGATCCGGGGAAAGGCACATGCCGGATGCAGCGTCGTGCGCCTGGTCCACGTTCGCGGATGTGGTGCTGATCGACTGCAGTTTTTCAAATTCCGGTCCGTTTCCCGTATCACGGTAGCTGAATACATCGACTTTGTTCATCAGCTCGTAAATGACATACGCGTATTTTCCGGATTCACTGAAAACGATCTCTCTCGGACCGGATTCACGCTCACAGCGTAGGATATCCACCAGTTTCAGGCGGTCACGCTGTGTGTTCAGCTTGTACATTTTGATCTGGTCAATGCCGTTGTCGACTGCGCAGACATATTTGTTGTCCGGTGTAGGAACAACACAGCTGACATGCGGGCGGAAGTTACGCTCTGCCACACTGCCAAGGCCCTTGTGGAACACGCCGTCCATCAGACTTCCGAGGCGGCCGTCCTTATGGGTATGTACAACGGTTACTTTTCCGTCATGATAGCCTGCCACGAACAGGTATCTTCCGGTTTTGTCCACCGACAGATAGCAGCCGCGCATGCCGTCGATGTCTACTTTGTTGATCGGGGTCAGGTCTCCGTCATCCTCCACTGCAAACACTGCAACGCCTTCATCTGCAATCGAATACAGGTATTTGCCGTTTAAGGAACGGGCAATGTGGGAAGAGTTGTTGACCGGTATGACTTTTCGCTCTGTCAGAGTGCCTTCTTCTACATTTACATCATATAAATGAATACCAATGCTGCTTCCATGGGTATAAGTGCCTACATAGGCTACGTACTCATCCTTCATGTTGTTTTCATCCTTTCTGCCTTCTCGCACATCGTGTGAATTTTCTAAAAATATTTTAACACAATTTCCGCGCCACGACAACGAGGAAAACGGATTTTTGATATGTAAACGGTAACACTTTATTTTTAGACACAGGATATTCTCCTGCAGAGAATTTTTTAGATATTTCTATTGTTTTTAGATTGTAAGAGTTGAGGTTTCCGCTGCATACCATTTTCATTTTCTACGCTCTCGTCAGACTGATTTCCTGACTCATCATTCCCTGCAGTTTCTTGATTGCGCGGCTGTACTGGCACTGCAGCGCCTGCTCGCTTTTCTTGCAGAATCCGCTGAGCTCTTTGTAGCTGAATCCATATGCTCTCCCCCAGAAAATGCGCTGATCCATCGGATTCAGGTTCTGGATGCAGTTCTGCATCACCATTCGTTCCTCAATCTCGGCTGTCGCGCCCGCCTCCCCTTCATTTCTGTTCTCTTTCTGATACTGTGTATAGGAAACTTCATTCTGATAATAATGTTTTCTGCGCTGATTCTTGATCTTGTTTTTTGCCACACAGAACAGCCATTTCGTCATCTCTTCTCCTTCGAGATCGGCAACGGTTTCAAATTTTACCACCAATACCTCCCATACATCGTTCAGCACATCTTTCGCCGTCTCCCGGTCATTGTTCAACTGACCGCAGATATAACGGAACAGCACATGACTGTTTTTCTCGAATATGATCTGAAAAAATCGTTCCTCCTCTTGTCTCATACACTTCTTTCTCCCTCCTGTTATTTCGCTGTCCTTCTCTTCCGGGCCCGTCATATATGTAATGTGTTGAGACTATCGAAATCTTTCGTTTTTTCAGAATATTTCTACTACTTGACCTTATTACTTTTGTTAATAAAGCAAAATATTGCGTTATAACTGCACCGCGGCGCATAATCAAATTTTTTCTTTCGAAACCAGAAATTACTGTTCTGACAAAAAAATTCCCGCAGAAAGGAGCTTTCTTCCTCTCTGCGGGAATCTTCTATTTTGGTTTTATTTTATTTAAAGTAAGCAACACCGGACTCAAAGATCTTCAGATCCTGCTCTCCGTAGATGTTGACTGCTACGCCGTTGTCGCGGCGCTCTGCGTGTGCCATCTTACCAAAGACACGGCCGTCCGGGCTGGTGATACCCTCGATTCCGCAGTAGGAACCGTTGACATTCCAGTACTCGTCGTTGGTCAGGTTTCCGTTGACATCGCAGTAGCGGGTTGCAATCTGGCCGTTTGCCATCAGCTTGTCGATCCACTCTTTCGATGCTACGAAACGTCCCTCGCCGTGGGATGCCGGGTTGGTGTAAACACCGCCAAGCTCGGCGCCTGCCAGCCATGGGGATTTGTTGGTCACAACCTTCGTGTAAACCATCTTGGAAATATGGCGTCCGATGGTGTTGAAGGTCAGAGTCGGGGAATCCTCCGTCTGTCCGAGAATCTCACCGTACGGAACGAGTCCCAATTTGATCAGTGCCTGGAATCCGTTGCAGATACCAAGGGCAAGTCCGTCTCTCTCATTCAGCAGTTTGGTAACAGCTTCTTTGATCTTCGCATTCTGGAATGCGGTTGCAAAGAATTTTGCTGATCCATCCGGCTCATCACCTGCGGAGAATCCGCCAGGGAACATGATGATCTGCGCCTGGTTGATGGCTTTTTCAAAGGCATCGACAGAACCGCGGATGTCTTCTGCGGAAAGGTTGCTGAATACCTGAGTGATAACTTTTGCACCGGCACGCTCGAAAGCTCTGGTGCTGTCATACTCACAGTTCGTTCCCGGGAAGACCGGAATGAATACGGTCGGCTGTGCCAGCTTGTGGGAGCATACGTGGATGTTCTTTGCCTGATAGCAGCTGTCTGCAACAATTCCGTTTTCGTCTGCTGCTGCCACATTCAGGGCATCTACCTCCGGAAGCTCTGCCCCGGATACGGTCTTGAATACTTTTTCCAGCGGTTTGTTCCATGCGGAAACGGCCTCGCGGATGGTGATTTCGGTGTCTTTATAGGAAAGAACCGGTTTGTCTGTCACTTCACCGATGACGGTGTAGGTGCTTGCCAGCTCTCCGACTTTTTCAGCCGGAACTTCGCAGATCAGATCTGCAATATATGGAGTAAAGAGATCTCTCTCGTCTACATTGTGCTCGATGGTTACGCCGAGAGCATTACCGAATGCCATCTTGGATACGGCTGCTGCGATACCCTGACGGTCTACGACATAAGCGGCTTTCACACGGCCGTTCTGCATATCCTCATGCAGTTTTCTGTAGGTTTCCATGACGCCTTCGTACTCTGGAAGCAGATGTGCGTCGACTGGAAGGTGGATCCACACGAGTTTGTCTCCTGTGTTTTTCAGCTCCGGAGATACTACATCTTTTAATTTTGCAACGTCAACCGCGAAGGATACGAGTGTCGGCGGTACATCGATATGATTGAAGGTACCGGACATACTGTCTTTTCCTCCGATAGACGGCAGGCCGTAGCCCATCTGTGCGTCGTATGCACCAAGAAGTGCTGCGAACGGCTGGCTCCAGCGGTGCGGATCCTCAGTCATTCTGCGGAAATATTCCTGGAAGGTGAAGCGGACTTTGCTGTAATCGCCGCCGACTGCCACGATGCGGGACAGGGACTCGGTTACGGCATAGACTGCTCCGTGATACGGGCTCCAGCTCGATACGTATGGATCAAAGCCGTAGCTCATCATGGTAACGGTGTTGGTCTTTCCATCCGGAACCGGCACTTTTGCAACCATGGCCTGAGTTTCAGTCAGCTGATATTTTCCACCGTACGGCATCAGCACGCTGGCTGCTCCGATGGAGGAGTCAAACATCTCGACAAGACCTTTCTGGGAGCATGCGTTGAGGTCTGACAGGGTGGACAGCCATTTTTCTTTCACGTCGGCAATGTCACCGCTTCTTTTTAACGGGGTGTCCTCTGCTTTTGGAATCTCTACGAAGACATCATTCTCCTGATGTGCTCCGTTGGTATCCAGGAATGCACGGGAAATATTGACGATCTCTTTTCCTCTCCAGGAGAGTACCAGACGCGGGTCCTCGGTTACGACTGCAACTTCGGTTGCCTCCAGGTTCTCTTCTGCGGCATATTTCAGGAACTGCTCACGGTCTTTCGGGTCGATGACAACGGCCATACGCTCCTGGGACTCGGAGATGGCGATCTCGGTTCCGTCGAGGCCGGCATATTTTTTCGGTACTTTGTCCAGATTGATCTTAAGGCCCGGTGCCAGCTCGCCGATGGCAACGGAAACTCCGCCTGCACCGAAGTCGTTGCATTTTTTAATCAGAAGGCTGACTTCCTCGCGGCGGAACAGTCTCTGCAGTTTACGCTCAGTCGGTGCGTTTCCTTTCTGTACCTCTGCACCGCAGGTCTCGATGGATTCTGTCGTATGTACTTTGGAGGAACCGGTTGCACCGCCGCAGCCGTCTCTTCCAGTACGGCCGCCGAGCAGAATGATGATATCGCCCGGATCGGAATTTTCGCGGACAACGGCACGGCGCGGTGCTGCTCCAAGGACAGCTCCGATCTCCATACGTTTTGCCACGTAGTCCGGATGGTAAACTTCTTTGACATAGCCGGTTGCAAGACCGATCTGGTTTCCATAGGAGCTGTAGCCGTGTGCTGCTTCTCTTACGAGTTTTTTCTGCGGAAGTTTTCCTTCGAGTGTCTCGCTCTGCGGACGGGTCGGATCTGCGGCTCCGGTCACACGCATTGCCTGATATACATAGGTTCTGCCGGAAAGCGGGTCACGGATTGCACCGCCAAGGCAGGTTGCTGCACCACCGAACGGCTCGATCTCGGTCGGGTGGTTGTGGGTCTCGTTTTTGAAGTTGATCAGCCACTCTTCGTCTTTTCCGTCTACATCTACCGGTACGACGATGGAGCATGCGTTGATTTCATCAGACTCTTCCTGATCTGCGAGTTTTCCTTCGGATTTCAGTTTTTTCATTGCCAGAAGGGCAAGGTCCATAAGGCAGATGAATTTGTCGTCACGGCCTTTGTAGAGTACCTCACGGTCGCTTAAGTAGCGGTCGTAGCTTTTTTTCATCGGCTCGTAGTAGTCGCCTTCGCCGAAGGTCACGTTGGTAAGCTCAGTGGAGAAGGTGGTATGGCGGCAGTGATCGGACCAGTAGGTATCGAGTACGCGGATCTCGGTCATGGATGGATTACGTTTTTCTTCGCCGCGGAAGTAGTTCTGGATATGCAGGAAGTCTTTGAAGGTCATGGCAAGGCCGAGGGAATCGTACAGGGCTTTTAATTCTGCCTCCGGCATGTCGATGAATCCGTCGAAGATTTTGACGTCTGCCGGCTCTTCAAATTTTGTCACGAGGGTTTCCGGTTTTTCAAGTCCTGTCTCTCTGGAGTCTACCGGATTGATGCAGTGTGCTTTGACTGCGTCAAACTGCTCATCAGTCATCTCTCCTTCGATAACATACGTAACGGCGGAGCGGATGATCGGCTGCTCGTCTTCTTTTAAGAACTGCACGCACTGTACGGCAGAATCGGCTCTCTGATCAAACTGTCCCGGAAGGAATTCTACGGAAAATACTCTCGCACCTTCTGCACGCGGGAAATCTTCCTGATAGCAGATATCAACCGGCGGCTCTGCAAAGACTACTTTACATGCTTTCTCATATGTCTCATCACTGATATTTTCTACATCGTACCGGATCAGCTCCCGTACGTTGGTTACGGTCTGGATGTTCAGATAGTGCTTGATTTCATGCTTCAGATCTTTCGCCTTAATCGCAAATTCCGGCTTTTTCTCCACATAAACGCGTCTGACTGTACTCATTTTTATCCTCCATTTGTCTGAATCATAGTCCCCCAAAAACGGGACAATCTTTCGTTACTTACAGAATAGCATATTTATCTTTATAAATGAAATTAATATATCTTATATGTTTTATAAGTGTTGTTTCTTAATAGACGGACGCATTCCATTTTTCCTGCACTACCATCCCACTCATCACCCATTCTCTCCCGTCCTAAACCGTCAGGCCCGCGCACTTTCTGGTGCGCGGGCCGTCCGTTTCCGTTTTTACATTCTATATTTCGCTTTTTTCTCCCGTGTCCGCAGTGCATTCCCCGCCTTTGCCGGCCGGTACAGCAGCATACAGGTTCCCGCATTCATAACAAGCGCACAGCACACATCCGATACGGAGTGCTGTTTTAAAAACATGGTCGAAAACACAATCAGCACCGTCAGGCCCAGGCAGACGTTTCGGAATACCGGGCGGTTTTTGAGCTGCTCGCTGTGTTCTACGGCAACAGCTACGGCTACGGAATTATATACGTGAATACTTGGGAATACGTTGGTCGGTGTGTCTGTCAGGTAAAGGCCTCTGACCAGATCCGTGAAAATGTTCTCCCGTGGGAATACCGTCGGGCGCAGGTTCTGGCCGTTCGGGTACAGATAGGAGATCACGAGGAACGCCGTCATTCCGATTCCCAGGTTGATAATCAGCTGATAATATTCTCTGCGGTTCTTGTTGCAGAAGCCGAAATAAAAGACAGACCATGCAATATATCCAAACCACATAAAATAAGGAATCACAAAAAACTCACAGAACGGAATCATATCATCAAACGGAGTATGAATCAGATGATAACCTTTCGTAATGTGAGTTTCCAGATATTGAAAACATTTCAGATAGAAAATACCATAAACCACTACCGGAAGAAAATGCTTATATTTTTTTATTGTCTTCATAGTTTCCCTCCACTTTTCTGACGAGGTTTTTCTCTTCAACCTGCTGAAATTATAGCACACCGAAAACCGAAGTCAATAAGCTTTATTATTTTTTAAGAAACAATTCATCGGTTTCTGAAAACCGTCCTTGGGATGGAAATGTTCAAAGATCGCCGCGTCGAATTTTTTCCGTGTCCGGTTATATACATGCTCATCTTTTACCGTCCATGCAAATGCCGGTGTCCGAAACAGCATACGGTCGATCAGGAAGCCCGGGCAGTCGGCATAGCGGTGGTCGTAGGCGATAAAATCCGGTTTCCCGATAAAATTCAGCATCAGATGACGCGCCATTATCCGCAGGATCAGATGCACCTTATCATCCTTTGAAAAACGGCCGGAAAGCTGGCCGCGCAACGTCTGCGGCATGTGGCGGCGGCACCAGCGGAGGGCCAGGCTGTTGAAGGATTCCATGCAGAACATACCGGTGTACCCCTCCATCTCCTTCTGAAATCCCGCACAGACCGCCGTGGAAAGTCCCGGCATCTTGATTTCGATTAAAAGCGGCACGCGGCCGTCTACCGTCTGCAGTACCTCACGAAGCAGCGGAATCTTTTCCGTGCTGTCGCCCAGATGGAACTGCTGGAGTTCCTCATACGTATAATCGCTGATTTTTCCCTCGTTTCCACACATCCGCTTCATCGTGTCGTCGTGGAACACCACAATCCGGCCATCCTTTGTGATCTGAATATCCAGCTCGATGGCATATCCCTGCTCCGCCGCGCGGGCAAAAGCCGGAAGAGAATTCTCCGGAACTCCCTCCGCCGCGTTCCACAGACCGCGGTGCGCATAATTCCATTCCGCAAATTTCAGACATTCCTGCCGTCTCGATGTAGCCGGCAGAATGGAAAAGAAATAACCTGCTGCCAGGACGGCAAGCACTGCAAAAAATATGATCCAGAACATCATCTTTCCATCCCTTCTTTCACCCAGTCGCCCAAAAGGCGGAGACGCTCCGTTTCCAGTCCGATCCTTTCCTCCGTGCGGTGTCCGCCCGATTCTCCGTCCAGGTGGACCGGTTCCGCGCGGTCTGTCTGAAAGGAAAGGCTGCTGCACCGCTCCATATGTACCTCAGGAAATCCCGTGTGGCGTCCAAACAGCGCCATCGGCAGAAGATAGCTGACTTTCCATTTGGCAAGATTGGAAACCACCATCACGTCGAGCAGATCATCCGTCCCGTCCGCCTCCGGGCAGAAGCAGAAGCCGCCGCCTTCGTACGGAAAATTCATTGCCACTGCAAAAAGAACATTTTCAAACGAACGGTGTTCTCCGTTTTCCAGAGCTGCATCCAGCGTGAACGGTTCGAGATAAAAGAGCTGCCGCAGTGCAATCATCACATACGTAAGTTTTCCCAGATGCAGCCGGTTCAGCGTATTCTTGATTTTTGATGCCAGCGCCTCGTGGCAGATGCCTGCATCAAAACCGATGCCGGTGCTGACGAGAAATCTCCGCTTTTGGCTGCCAAGAAGCGCCGTTCCAATGTTGATCTCCTTTTCCTCCCCTTTCAGCACAGCTTCCAGCGCCTGCAGCGGATCGGAGGGAATTCCGGCACCGCGCGCAAAATCGTTGCCGCTTCCCGTTGGAATATAACCGAACTTTACATCCGACAGGCTGGTGATTCCATCGACCGCCTCATTCGCCGTACCGTCTCCGCCGATCGCCAGAAGGACATCATCGGGATTCCATACCCCTTTCGCGGTCAGCCGTGCTGCCGTCTCCCGTGCGCTTCCGTGATACTTTGTCGGATATACACGAAATTCCGTCCTGCGCCGCTCAAGCTCGCCCTCAATCACCGGCCACAGCTTCTCGCCGCGCCCCGACCGCGATTTTTTATTTACTATAATATGATACATCAAAGTCATACCTTCCTTTTTCTTCTGTAAAAAACCACTTCAAATCACCTGAATCATGTTCTTACGCAGCGAAACAGCAAGTGTTTCACTGCTGAGTGAACAGTAACCAAATCAGCCATATTGTAGCAGTTTTCCCCGCAAACCACAACTATCTTCACAAAATCTTAACTTGTTGCCGCCGTAAAAATTCCCGCACCCCTGTCTTTTCTTTCTTGACAGACCTTTTTGTTCTGCTAAAATAAAAAGTACCGCGGTTTCGTCCGCAGAACGTCACTCATTTCTGAGGAGGTTTTTATGAATTTTTACGATATGACACGCGCAGGGAGGATGATACGATGAAGCTCTCCCCCGCATTTCTCGCTTATAAACTAAGCAGCGCTTTTTCGGTTCTTGCACCGGAAAACCTGCCGCTCTCCGGCACACTGGAGCTGCCTGTTCTTTATCAGACAGGCTCCGCAGCCACTGCGCACCGGGTCTTTCTCTGCACAGAAGAACAGATCGGCTCTCTTTCCTCCCTCCCGGAAGAAAGCAGCTCCCTTTTTCTTCTCTGTACCGAAGAACTGCCGGAGGAACTTCCGGCTCCGGTTTCGATCGCCGTTAAGAGCAGCGTATCCGCTGTTTTTTCGTTCCTGCAGGAGCTTTTCTGGACGTACGATTCCTGGCAGAAGGAGCTGATGCAGGCACGGCTCGACGGAAAATCGATCCAGCATCTTTTAAATCTCTCCCTGCCTGTTTTTGCCCACCCGCTGATGGTGGTCGGCATGGATTTTTCCATCATCGCCGCAGCGTCCGAAGAACCTTCCTTTTTTCCCGAGAAGGTGTTTGGCTCCCTCGATGCAACGCGCCCACTTCTGCTCTCCTTGACAGAAAGCAGCGAATACGCGTCCGTCCGCGATCTCGATGGATGGTTCCGCTTTCCGGATCACGTAACGGGACTTGGTTCCCTCTGCGTCAACATCACGCAGCATGGTCAGAGCGCCTACCGCCTGCTGCTCCTCGACACGAAAAAGGATCTTTCTGATTCCGAAGGCTTTCTTCTTGAATTTCTTGCAGAAATGATCCATCACGCCTTCCTGCACAATGTGATGCAGAAAACCTCGCCGGCGCAGTCGCTTCACACCGTGCTGCTCCGTGCCCTCGACGACCGGATGGCCGACTATATTGCGGTCAGCCAGGCTCTCGATGCGCTCGGCTGGCATTCCCGCCACACCTACTGCTGCCTCTATCTGCAGCTCTCCGATATGGATCAGAAAAACCTGACGGCAAACTCGGTCTGCGCCTATCTGGAAAATATTCTGACCGGCTGCTCCGCGTTTCCGCACGGCGGCGGTATCGTTGCATTCTTTAACCTCACGCTGTCCGATTTTTCCATGACCGATCTGATGGAACGCATGGTGCACTTTGTGGAGGACAGTTCCTTAAATGCCGGCTTTTCGCGCTGCATGAACGGCCACATGAATCTGCGCCGCCAGTATATCCAGGCAAAAATCGCCCTGCAGTTCGGTACGCGAAAATATCCCGACAAGCGGATGCATCCGTTCAACGATATCTCGTTTGACTACATCCTCGATCAGGCAACAAAAAAGCTCCCAGGCTACATGCTGTGCCATGAGAGACTTCTCTTTCTGCAGGAGCACGACGACAGCTCCGGCAGTGACTATATGCGGACGCTCCGCTGCTATCTGGACAACCACTGCAATGTCGTCCAGACGGCGCGTGAGCTTTTTATCCACCGCAGTACCCTGCTCTACCGCCTGGAAAAGATCAAGGAAATTTTAGAATCTGATCTTTCCAGCCCGGATGAAATTCTGTATCTGATGCTTTCGTTCCGTTTTATCGACCTCGAGAATGAAGAAGAAAACCGTTCTGGATCTTCGCAGCCAGAAAAGCACAGATAAAACCAACCGCAATTCCCGCCAGGACATCGGTCGGGAAATGCACAAACAGATACAGTCTGGAAAATGCAATCAGGCAGGCCAGAATCAGTGCGGCAGCTCCTTCTTTTTTGTGCATCACAAAAATAGAGACTGCCGCCGCAAACGAGGCTGCCGAATGGCCCGATGGGAAGGAATAGTCCTTCGGAGCGGCAACCAGCAGCTTTACCTGCTCGTCAATCCAGCACGGACGCGGGCGCGCTGCCAGCGGCTTTAACACCAGATTACATAAAATCAAATCTAAAATCAGCGCGATCGCCATTCTTACACCGCATTTCCGGTATTTCGGAAGGATTAAGAAAACGGCGGTCAGCGCAATCCAGATCCATCCCGCATTTCCAAGTGAAGTAATTCCCACCATCACCCGATCGAGCACTGCATTGTGAAGATGCTGCAGTGCATATAAAATTGAAAAATCCATTCTTACCCCTCTCTGTAAAAAATGGGCATTTTTCTGCTGTACATCTGCTGATCGGCGGCCGCCTCGTACAGAAATTCCGCTAGGGCCTCTCTCGAGTATCCAGGCCGGAACTGGCTGCCGTCCAGCGAAATACTGCAGTTCTGCCCTACCTTTTTCACTTTCCCGTCTCTTCCCGGACACGTCCGCACCAGTGTCCAGTTCAGATCGCTCCGTGCCAGAACCTGTCCCATCTTCTGCATATCTTTATAGACACCTGGCCAGAAAATCTGCATGAATTTCGTACTCATTCTCTGGTATTTGTCCTCGCAGTCTCCAAACGCATGAATGCAGACATGGCCTACCGTCACAAACCGCGTTTTTCCAAGCTGCTTCATGGCTGAGAGAATCATCGCGTTTCCGTCAGCCAGCGGTGTCTCCTCTTCTTTTACATGTTTCACACGCATCGGAGTCAGCACGCTGATGACTGCATCCGCTTCCAGCAGTGCCTCCAGCACGCGTTCCCGGTTCTGAAGGCTTCCCTCAATCACGGTCAGATTTTTTCTCGGCCAGATCGCTTTTGCATCCGGCACGTAGGCGGTCACCTGTGCGCCGTGAAGAAGCGCCGTGTTGGTCACATACTGCCCAAGCAGTCCCCCCAGACTGAATATTGTAATTCTCATGAAATCCTCACTCTCATCTGTGTGTCTTTTGTATCCTCCGCAGATTTTTTGACACACTTTCCTAATGTTATCTCCTATTCTAACACACCGCCCGTATACGATACAATGAAATAAAACTAAAAAAAGTATAACCTTTTTCGTCCTTTCTTCATATCGTAAGTAGAACCGTATTTTCAGGAGCTTTGATCTTATGCCCTATACTATCGTAATCGATGCCGGACACGGGGGAAGTGATCCGGGCGCTGTCTATGAGGGACGCAGGGAAAAGGATGACAATCTTTCCCTCGCCATCGCGGTCGGCGAGCTTCTTTCCCGGCAGGGTGTCTCTGTCATTTATACCCGCACAACCGATGTTTATCAGACACCGTTTGAAAAGGCGCAGATGGCCAATCAGGCGGATGCCGACTTTTTTATTTCTTTTCACCGGAATTCTTCGGAGGAACCGAACCAGTATACCGGCGTGGAAACGCTTGTCTATGACAACTCCGGCATCAAACAGACAATGGCAGAAAACATTAACGGCGCGCTCTCGGAGCTGGGATTCCGGAATCTCGGTGTCAAGGCACGGCCAGGGCTTGTTGTTCTGCGGCGGACGAAAATGCCGGCTCTTCTGATTGAAACCGGCTTTCTGAACAATGAGCAGGACAATACGCTCTACGATGAAAAGCAGGAAGAAATCGCCCGCGCCATCGCGGATGCAGTGCTTGGAACGCTGGATCTCGAGACGGTCACGGAGGCTGACCGGCGCGCTGCGGAAACGGAAGCCGCCCGTCCGTCCGTTTCAACAGCGGATACCGTCACTGCTTCCGCTTCGCCCCGTCCCACGCCGCCGGAACAGGAAAATCCTTCCGACACACCGGAAACCTTCTACCGTGTCCAGACCGGTCTTTTCCGCATCCGCCAGAATGCCGACCGTATGCTTTACGACCTTCTCGACCAGGGCTATCCCGCTTTTCTTCTCGCCGAGGACGGCTTTTTCAAGGTCCAGGTCGGCGCTTACCGCCAGCTCGGAAATGCCATTCTGATGGAACGCCGCCTGCGCCGCGACGGCTATTCCACCCTGATTACCACCTGAGCGTCTGACGCACCAGTCGAAAAAAGAGCGTGCCGGAATTTTGTTTTCCGGCACGCTCTCGTTCTCCTTATAACTTTTTCAGTTTTGCAAACGAAGCAAACATTTTCTTCGTACCAGCCTGGTCGAAGTTGACGGTAACTTCATAATCTCTTCCGCCGTCCACGATATCCGTGACAATGCCGACACCGAACTTGATATGGCGCACCGTATCCCCGATTTCGTAATCGAGTTTCGTCGCCTTCTGCGCGCCAAAGGTTTTCGCCTGTTGCGGCTTCTCGCGGAATGCCTGCTTCATCGCCGCATAGACGCTGCCTCTCGTCGGAATGTCCATCTTCGGCTTCCGGTCTTCGATCTCCCCGCGCTCCCGCTCCAGGGAAATCAGCTCCCGCGGAATCTCTTTGACAAAACGGGACATCTTGTTGTACTGCACTTCGCCGCGGATCATTCTCTGGCGCGCACACGTCAATGTCAGATGCTGCATCGCACGCGTGATGCCCACGTAGCAGAGACGGCGCTCCTCCTCCAGCTCCGACGGATCATCCCCGGTGATCGTCATGTAGCTTGGGAAAATGCCATCCTCCATGCCTGCAAGGAATACGTTCGGGAACTCCAGTCCTTTTGCGGAATGCAGTGTCATCAACAGCACGTAATCGCTCTCCTCATCCACCGAGTCGATATCAGACACCAGCGCAACCTCCTGCAGAAAACCACCGAGAGATGGCTGTTCGGCGCTCTCCTCATAATCCGCAATCTTTGAAATCAGCTCGTCGATGTTCTCGATGCGGGCTGCCGCTTCTTCGGTTCCCTCCGCCTGCAGATCTGCTACATAGCCGGTCTCCTCGATGATTTCATTCAGCAGCTCTTTGACCGACAGATAATCTGCTTTCGCGCGGAGTACCTGTAAAAAGGACGTGAAGGATTTAATCTTATTTAAAGACCGCATCAGCCCCGGCACATACTCGGCCTCGAGAAGCGCATCGTAGAAACGGATGCCCTGCTCTGCCTCCCAGTCCTGCACTTTGTTGATCGTCGCCGCTCCGATACCGCGCCGCGGAACGTTGATGATACGCAGTACCGCAAGGTCATCCTCCGGGTTCTCGATCACACGCAGATACGCCAACAGATCCTTGATCTCGCGTCTCGCATAGAAGTTAACACCGCCCACGATTTTATATGGAACATTTGCAAGCAGCAGTTTCTCCTCAAAAAGACGGGACTGTGCGTTGGTACGGTAGAGAATTGCATAATCACGGTACTTCTTTCCCTCCGTGCGGACGCCGCGCGTGATTTCTCCTGCCACGTACTCCGCCTCCTCAAAACCGCTCTGGAACTGCCGCAGATCGATCAGGTCACCCTCCGGGTTCTCTGTCCACAGGCGTTTTGCTTTTCGTCCCTGGTTATTCGCAATCACTTCATTTGCCGCATTCAGAATATTCTGCGTAGAACGGTAATTCTGCTCCAGTTTAATGACCTTCGCATCCGGGAATACATGCTCAAAACTCAGAATATTTTCAATATTCGCCCCGCGGAATTTGTAGATCGACTGGTCATCATCGCCGACAACGCAGAGATTGCGGTATTTTGCCGCCAGAAGGCTCACAAAGCGGAACTGAACCGTGTTGGTATCCTGATACTCATCGACCATGATATAGCGGAACTGCTCCTGATAATAGTCGAGCACTTCCGGGAACTGCTGGAATAATTTTACGGTCTGTACCAGCAGATCATCGAAGTCCATCGCATTGTTTTTCTTTAACTCTGCCTGATACTCCGCATAAACTGCCGCATACTTCTGCAGCTTCCAGTCGATTCCCGCGTCAATCCGGTACTGGTCCGGCTCGATCATCTCATCCTTTGCGGACGAAATTGCCGCCATGATCGCACGGTCGCGGTACAGTTTCGGATCCATCTGGAGCCGTTTCATGATGTCCTTGATCAGCGATTTCTGGTCATCGGTATCGTAAATTGCAAAATTGTTGGCGTATCCCAGACGTTCAGCATGGCGGCGCAGAATCCGCACGCAGCTGGAATGGAAGGTGCTGACCCAGATCCGCTCCGATCCGTATCCCACGATTTTATCGACACGCTCACGCATTTCTCCGGCGGCCTTATTCGTAAAGGTGATTGCCATAATATTCCATGGATTGACGCCTTTGTCCCGGATCAGGGAGGCGATGCGGTGCGTCAGTACCCTCGTCTTTCCCGAACCGGCACCTGCAAGGATCAGAAGCGGCCCTTCGGTGTGCTCCACAGCTTCCATCTGCATCGGGTTTAATCCTGTTTCTGTCTGATTCATGTTCTTTCTCCTTCATCTGCTTCGAATCTTTTCACATGCATCTCAGTATATAACAAATCCGCCCCGGTTACAAGTAAGAACGAACATACGTTGCATTTTTATCATGGAAACTTTTTTTCGCAAAGTCCTTGCTATCTGGTATTAAAAACTATATAATGGGAACCGTGAGGTGATAACAAATGACGATAGACTCAGATAAAATTCTTCATGATTTACTGAATTCACTGGATTCTCTCGAAGGCATCCGCCCGGGGGAAATCCCGAACATTGCTTTATATATGGACCAGGTCACGACCTTTATGGACGCACAGCTCGCTTCTTCGCGCCGTTTCGAGTCCGATAAGGTTCTGACAAAAACAATGATCAACAACTATGCAAAAAACAAGCTGCTCCCGCCGCCGGTCAAAAAGAAATATTCGCCGGAGCACATGATGCTTCTGGTTTTTATTTACTACTTTAAAAACATCCTCTCGATCACGGATATCCAGACACTGCTCGCCCCGATCACCGATCGGTATTTCGGCACGGAGAGCGGCTTTTCCATCCAAGATATCTACGACGAAATTTTCCAGATGGAAAAAGAAGAAATTGCATCCGTAAAAGAAGATCTTCTGAAAAAAGCGGATGTATCCAAGTCCATGTTCGGCAGCTCACCGGAGGAAGACCGGGAATTTCTCCAGCTCTTTTCGTTTATCTGTCTGCTGAGTTTCGATGTCTATCTGAAAAAACAGATGATCGAGCACATGGTGGATGAACTGGCATCCCTCGCGGCGCCTTCTGATCCGAAAAAGAAAAATTAAGAACAAGCGTGTAATTAAAAAAAGACGGCTACGTTGGAATCGCACCGTCTTTTTTGATTTTACACATTTTCTTTCTTTTCCATCCGTTCAAACACCATCTCATACCCGTCGTTTCCATAGCTTAAGGAACGGTTCACGCGGCTGATCGTCGCCGTGGATGCTCCCGTCTTTTCGGAGATTTCCAGATACGTTCTCTTCTCCCGCAGCATTTTCGCCACTTCAAACCGCTGCGACAGCGAAAGCAGTTCATTGATGGTGCATACATCCTCAAAAAAAGTATAGCATTCTTCCTTATTCTTCAGACACAAAATTGCCTCAAAAAGCTGGTCTACTGCTTCTGAATGAAGTTTCTTGTTCATTTCAAGCCCTCCTGTACGAAAATTAAGTCCCCATCTCATTCTTATAACTTGGAATACTACCATTTTAGCACAGTAAAGTGTGAAATACAAGTCCTTTTATCCCTGCATCAGCAAAGCCTGTACCATCGACTCCCGCTGTCTGCGGTAATCGCTCGGCGAACAGGCCTTTACCGTCTTGAAGGTACGGTTGAAGGCACTTAAAGAAGAGAATCCGGAATTCATCGCCACATCCGTGATACTCATCTTTTTGTCATACAGAAGCTCCTCTGCGCGTTTGACGCGTTTAGAATTGAGGTACTCATAGAATGTCATGTTCATGTACTGCTTGAAAATTCTGGTAAAGTGGAACTTGGAAAATCCGCTGACCGCAGCTACTTCCTCGAGAGAAAGATTCTCCATGTAATGGACATTGATATAACGGCAGACGCTTAAAACAGCCTCTATATATTCCTGCTGCTTCATTGCCCCGAACGTATTCTGCGCGTTGGCATCCGAAAAGCCCTTGCGGCCAAACTCTGAAAAAAGCTCTTTGAGGCCGGTGCAGATTCTGTGCGTCATCACTGCGCCCTCATTATCGTATTCCCGCACCAGTTCCAGAATCTGGCTGCGTAGAAACAGATAGAAGGGATCTTCCTCATCCTCTTTTTTGAAGTAGATGGCCGGAAGCCGCAGGAAAATCGTTTCCATTTCTTCCTGATTCTCCACACAGCCCGGTTCCACCAGCATGACAATCCGTTCTCCCTGGGATACGAATCTCATTCCGTGTACAACGCCGGAATTGATCATAATGATGTCGCCCTCTTTGAGATTATAGCTGTCTTTTCCGACAACAACCTCATATTCGCCTCTGGTCGGCATGATAATTTCAATTGCGGTATGCCAGTGCTTCGGATAGCCTTCTGTCACGGTGTTGTGAAAGATTTCAAACGCCGGCGGGTTTGCTGCATTCCGGTCAAATGTTTTCCCATGTTCCACTTTCTTCATCTTATTTCTTACCTCTTTTTATTACAGCAGCTCTGTAAACAGATCTTTTACGGTCGGATAAATCTTTGCAAATTTCTGATACTGGCGCTCATATTTCTCAACCAGTTCCGGTTCCGGCTCGATGGTCTCTGTCACACGAACAATTTTTTCTGCCGCCTCTTCTACGGATGAAAAGACACCGCAGGCAACGGCTGCCAGCATGGCTCCGCCAAGTGCCGGGCCTTCCTCGGACTCAATACGGTCCACTTTGATGTTCAGCACGTTTGCGATCATGCGTCTCCACAGCGGGCTCTTTGCACCGCCTCCGCAGATCTTCGTTCTCTCGATCTGGATGCCGAGGGATTTTGCTACCTCAAAGGAATCGCGGATCGCAAAGGCAACGCCCTCGAGAACAGCCTGGGTCATATCCTCTCTTGTGGTGTCCATGGTCAGGCCGATGAAGGTTCCTCTTGCATCCGGGTTGTTGTGCGGGGAACGCTCGCCCATCAGATACGGCAGGAAGAATACATTATTCTCGCCAAGTTTTGTGATGTTCTCCTGCTCTTTTGTATATTCTTTTGTGCGGATGATTTCATCCATCCACCATTTGTTGCAGGAAGCTGCACTCAGCATGCATCCCATCAGGTGATAGTGGCCGTCTGCGTGTGCGAATGCGTGCAGGGCATTGTGGCTGTCTACGCCGAATTTGTTGCTGGAAATGAATACGGTTCCGCTTGTACCAAGGGAAACGTTGCACATGCCGTCGCCTACGGTTCCGGTTCCGACTGCGGCTGCTGCGTTGTCTCCGGCTCCTGCTACAACTTTACAGGTCTCCGGCAGTCCAAGTTCTGCTGCTACTTCCGGTTTTAAGGTTCCGACAGCGTCAAAGCTCTCATGGAGCTCCGGCAGCATCTCCAGGGAAATACCGCAGATTTCTGCCATCTCTTTGGACCAGCATTTGTTCTTGACATCCATCAGAAGCATGCCCGATGCATCGGAGTAGTCGCTTACGAATGCGCCGGAGAGACGGTATGCCAGGTAATCTTTTGGAAGCATGATTTTGCAGATTTTTGCGAAGTTATCCGGCTCATTTTCTTTCACCCAGAGAATCTTCGGTGCGGTAAAGCCTGCAAATGCAATGTTTGCGGTGTACTCGGAGAGTTTTTCTTTTCCGATTACGGTGTTCAGATAATCGGTCTGTTTTGCGGTACGGCCGTCGTTCCAGAGGATCGCCGGGCGGATGACGTTATCGTTCTCATCCAGGATGACAAGGCCATGCATCTGGCCGCCGAAGCTGATGCCGGCTACCTGGGATTTGTCTACGTCTTTTACCAGCTCGCGGATTCCCTCTTTGCTCTGCTCCCACCAGTCTTCCGGTTTCTGCTCAGACCAGCCTGGATGCGGGAAATACAGCGGATACTCTCTCGATACAATATTTACAATTTTGCCTTCCTCATCCATCAGAAGCAGTTTGACAGCGGAAGTACCAAGGTCAACACCAATAAAATACATGTCGAATCTCCTTTTTCTACTCTTTTTCAAAAAGGGCGGCAGCAGACCTAGATCTCTGCTCCGCCCTTTTGCTTATGCGTTACTGCATATCTTTCTTATTTTTCAGTGATTCTTCCGGAACGGATTAGCCCCACGGATTCTCTGTCGGGTAACGAACACCCTTCGGCTGGTTGTAGCCGATCTCATCTACTTCAACACCGAGCATTTTGAATACTTCGAATAACGGTTTTCCGAAGTGTCCGAATGCTACTGCGCCGTGATGCGGATAGTTTTTCTCTACCAGTACGTGACGGTAGAATCTGCCCATCTCCGGAATAGCGAAGATACCGATGCTTCCGAAGGAACGTGTTGCTACAGGAAGAACCTCGCCCTCTGCGATGTATCCGCGCAGTTTTGCGTCAGATGTGCTCTGCAGACGATAGAAGGTGATGTCTCCAGGAACGATATCTCCCTCGAGGGTACCCTGTGTTACTTCTTCCGGAAGGGTTCTTGCCATGATCATCTGATATTTCATAGAGCAGAATGCCAGTTTGGTGGAAGCGGTATTTCCGCAGTGGAATCCCATGAAGGTATCTTTTAAGGTGTAATCAAATTTGCCTTTGATTTCGCTCTCATACATATCCTTCGGAACGGTGTTGTTGATGTCGAGGAGTGTTACGGTGTCTTTGGATACAACGGTTCCGATGAACTCGGACAGTGTTCCGTAGATATCTACCTCACAGGATACCGGGATGCCCATCTTGGTCAGACGGCTGTTGACATAGCAAGGAACGAATCCGAACTGTGTCTGGAATGCCGGCCAGCATTTTCCGGTCAGGGTTACGTATTTTCTGGAGCCTTTGTGTGCTTCGATCCAGTCTAACAAGGTGATCTCGTACTGAGCCAGTTTCGGCAGGATTTCCGGTTTCAGGTTTCCTTCGCCGAGCTCTTTTGCCATATCTTCTACGACTGCCGGGATTCTCTCGTCGCCTGCGTGTTTGTTGAATGCTTCAAACAGGTCAAGCTCGGAGTTCTCTTCGATTTCTACGCCGAGGTTGTACAGCTGTTTGATCGGTGCGTTACATGCCAGGAAGTTGGTCGGACGCGGTCCGAAGCTGATGATTTTCAGGTTCTTAACAGCTACAACTGCAGTTGCAACCGGTACGAAATCTTTGATCATGGCTGCTACGTCTTCTGCATCGCCAACCGGGTACTCTGGAATGTATGCGTGCAGGTTGCGCAGTTTCAGGTTGTAGCTTGCGTTCAGAACGCCGCAGTATGCATCGCCGCGTCCGCCTACAAGGTCGTCGCCGGTCTCTTCTGCTGCTGCTACTACCATGCAAGGTCCGTCGAAGTATTTTACAAGCAGGGTTTCCTCGGTCTCCGGTCCGAAGTTTCCAAGGTATACAACAAGTGCATCACACTCTGCTTTTTTCAGGTCTTCGAGTGCGTTCATCATGTCGATTTCATTCTCGACGATGATTGGACATTCGTAGATTTCTCCGTCGTATGCTTTTACGACTGCTTTTCTTCTGTTCTCGGAAAGGCTGTTCGGGAAGCAGTCACGGCTTACTGCAACGATACCTAATTTGATTTCCGGTGTATTGTTGATCATTTTTGAAGATCCTCCTTTTTTTGGTTTTCTTGGTTTTTGGTTTCTTTTTATGTTCAGAACTGCTCTTTTGGGGCAGTGTTTCTGATTTCTGGTTTTGTCTCTGGTTTTATTTTACCGAGAGGTTTTCTCCTTTGATGCCTGCTACGCTTCCAGCGATGTTTGCATCCGGGTGGCTTAAGAGCCATTTGTTTCTGGCGAAGAGCAGGTCGTCTTCCGGTGTGTGTTTTTCTTCCAGGGTGATGTCGGTATTGGTTCCTTTTGGAAGGACTACGACGCATTTGAATCCGCTGGCTGCCACGTTGCATGGTGCGTAGTGGAGGGTGGTTGCGTAGACTTCAATGGTGGTTCCGGCCGGGATTAAGAAGGCCTCCATTTTGGATGAGTCGTAGGTGTGGTCTTCGGTGATGTCCTGTTCTTTTCCGAGGATCAGGATCAGGTCGGTTACGGCGATGTTGATTTCGCTGTCGCGGTGGTATTCTACGGCGTTCAGTAAATGGTTGTGGCCGTTGCAGTAGCCGATCTGGATCGGCATGCCGCCGTAGAGGCTGTCGGATACGGACTGGGCGCTTTTGCAGGCTTCGAGGCTTTCAATGGAAGGCTCGTAGACTACGTCGTCGGGACATGGGGTCTCGGACATGGCGGTGATGATGTCGCTGACGTCGAGGTCTTTGATGACTTTGCCGTACTGGCGGAATGCTTCGTCTGTTACTTTCAGAATCTGCATTGTGTTGGTGCTCCTTTCGTACAATTAGTTTAATGATTGAACTAATTGTAATATAGCACTTGTATGTACTTCTTGTCAACATGTATTTGGATGAAAAAACGGGTAGGTTGACAAATAAGGGGGAGGTTGGTATACTTTAATACGTTAAAATAATAAGACGCTAGGGGAGCCTTTGGCTGAGAACGTGGGACAGGGATAAGCTCACGGACCCTCACTACCTGAACGGGATAATTCCTGCGTAGGGAAGCTGGAACGTGGTTTCGGAGGTGATTCGGGACTGTGTTTTTATGTGAGCCCCTCCAAGCGGAATGCGAAGGAGGTTTTTTTATGAGTTTTTTTGTTACTGCTGACGGCGGACTGACGACGGCCGGTTATGTTGGATGCGTGGTGCTGATGGTGGCGCTGGTGGTGATTGCTTCGGTTCTTTCTGCTCAGAAGAGTAAGGGGACGGGAATGGATGCAAGGAAGCTGGCGTTTTGTGCGATGGGGATGGCGCTGGCGTTTGTGACTTCGTATGTGAAGGTGTTTGAGCTGCCGTACGGGGGATCGGTTACGTTGTTTTCGATGCTGTTTATTGTGCTGATTGCGAACTGGTATGGGGCGAAGACGGGTATTCTCGTTGGTTTTGCTTATGGACTGCTGCAGTTTATCCAGGGGCCGTATGTGCTGTCGCTGTTCCAGGTGTGCTGTGATTATGTGTTTGCGTTTGCGGCGCTGGGTGTGGCCGGATTCTTTGGAAAGAAGAAAAACGGGCTGCTGATCGGGTATATTGTAGCTGTGCTGGCGAGGGGATTTTTCCATACGTTAGGCGGGTATCTGTACTGGATGGATTATATGCCGGAGAATTTCCCGCAGTCTTTAAAGGCGCTGTATCCGATTATTTACAACTACAG
Organism: Blautia sp. AM23-13AC; assembly: GCF_003435675.1. NCBI lineage: Bacteria > Bacillati > Bacillota > Clostridia > Lachnospirales > Lachnospiraceae > Blautia > Blautia sp. AM23-13AC. Next base: position 40,446 of record NZ_QTUL01000010.1, read on the forward strand.
CTATCTGCTGGCTGAAGGTGTGCTGACGGTGATTCTGATCTCGCTGCCGCCGGTGAAGAAAGCACTGCAGACGGTTGCAAGAACAGCACATGGTGCAAATTAAATAGAATTACGTGAAAAAATCCGGGAACGCATGATTTTGCGTTTCCGGATTTTTTACGTGGATATCAAAATTTACTGAGCACTCTCCTCTGCGGCTGTGTCGGCGGCGGAGCTCATGGGGGTGATGACGATGTTTTCTACGCCGATTCCGGTTTTGCGGGTTACGATGTCTTCGATCTGGGCACGCTGTTCCTCGGTTACTTCTTTCATCGGAACGACGATGTCGGCGGTTTCGCCGGTCAGGTTTACAACGACGTCGGTGAAGCCTTTGGCTTCGAGGAGGAGTTCAGTTGCTGACTCTTTTTCTACGAGTTCCGTCATTTCCACCATGCTCTGGACAGCGCTCTGGCGCTCGGTTTCGGAGAGGTTGGTGTTGTTGATGATTTCATTTAAGGTGTCTTTGTTCTGGGAACGGATCTGTTCGCGGTCGATTCTGGCCTGGGCCATGTATGTAGATGCCCCGGCAAGGACTGCCTCTCCCGGCGTTTCGGTGACGGTCCGCGACGAGTCCCCTGCTGTGCCGGCATCCACCTCGTCGGTGATGTCGGTGTCCAGGCTGGAGATGTCTTTTAAAACGGTGCTGGCATCCGCCGTGGTTCCGTCTGCCTTCTCCTTCGTGGACAGGGTACTGTCAGCATAGTTGATGTATCCGGCGACGGCAATCATGATCGCAAGGGCGGTGATGATGACCTGATTTTTCCGGAATTTTTTCTTTTTCCCGGCCGTCTTTTTCGGCGATGGTGTCTCTGCCATTTTCTCAGGTGCATTCATTTCCTGTTCTAATTTTTCCACGCATTTGACTCCTTTACTTCATTTTGACTACTTTAATCTTATTTGCGCCCACCTGAAATAATGCCATCACGGCCTCCTGAATCTCCTGTATCGTCACCGGGTTTCCCCCGCCTTCTGCGATAACGAGCACGCCGCGCACCGCCGGGTACTCCTCGGAAACCACATACGGTGTCTCGGCTCCGTTCTGTGTCTTTTCATAGACAGTTGCCTCATCCTGCGACGAGGATGTAACGCTTCCGGTCTCCTCTCCCTTCTTGTTTTCCTCCGTTGTACTCCGCGTTGGGACATCTTTTTCCACAATCTTTTTTCCTGTGGATTCCAGCGTCACCACGACGTGCACTGCGCCCACACCGTCCATCTGGGAAAGTGCGTCACAAAGGCGCTGTTCCATCTCCTCCTGAACCGAAAGTCCCGCATCCCCCGCCGGACGCGCAGCCGTCTCCTGCGGCTGTTCTGTCTCCTCACTGGTCTTTTTTGTTCCCGTCGGCAGCAACAGGACAACGCCGATTGCCGCCAGCAGGAAGTACAGCATCCACTGCTCCTTTTTCTGTTTCCGGAAAAACGCCGCTGCCTTTTCCCTCATAGGCCTATTCCGAAATCTCTACCATAATATGCGCCGGATCGGTTCCGTAGACCTCACTTAAAACACTTTTGATCTCTGTCAGCTTTTCATCGAGCATTTCCCGCTGTTTTTTCTGTTCTTCGCGGTAAATGCTCGTCTGCCGCATCGGCGCTTCAATGCGGATCTCTTTTGCCTCACCGGTGTTTCCCGGCTCCAGCGTTACCGAAACAGCTGCCCCCGGAATGCCGCTCTCTGACAGATACATCCGGATCTGGCGCTCCGTCTCTTTTTCCCAGGCGCCCACGTAATACTGTTTTTCAAAGCTTTCTGCACGAATCTGTACATTTTCCATTGCTGCTGCCTCCTCTTCCAGCGTCAGACGGTCGAGCGTCTGCGCCATTTTCTGCTCCAAACCTCCCGCTTTTAGCACGGGCTGGAAAAAAATCAGTACCATCACAATTCCAAGAAAAAACTGAACCGGCTTCTTGTCCTCCTTCTCCGGGATCAGGTTCAGCACAGTTGTCATAAAAATCAGAAAAATTGAAATATTCTTAAGCCACTGCAGAATCTCTTCTACCATGCCGCCTCCCGCCGCTGCCTGCCCAACTACACGCTAGAGCATGTCTGAAAAATCATTTCCGCAATCTGCAAGCCCCAGTTTGCGAAAAGCCTTTTTCAGACACGCTCTAGGAAAAAGTTCCCGCCAGGATTGCAATCGTCAGCAGAAACAGGACTTCTACGGTCAGAAGGAGACGCAGAAGCATCGCATATCCTTTTCCTGCCGCCGCAAGACATCCCGCGATCCGCTTGTCCGAGACGGGCTGCGCCGCCGCGGCGAGAAGGCGGAAGGAAAGACCCGAAACGAGAAGCTGAACGGCGGGGACCATGCCTGCTGCGAGCAGTACCAGCATTGCCGTCACGCCAAAGCAGTTGCGGATCAGCACCGCGGAGCCTGCCACCAACTCGGTTACAGCATTCACCGCATTTCCGATGCCGGGAATCATTCCGGCAGTCCGCCAGAGTGCCATCTGCCGCAGGGAATCGAGCGCCGGTGCGATCAGATTCCGGATCATCTGCATTCCCACAAGTACGCCGAGCGACGATTTTAAAAGGCCGTTCACGCAGGTTTCCAGCAGCTCTGTCATATGGGACAAAATCTCCTCGCCGGAAAGATCGTTTACAAGGGCGATGAGCAGATAGATATGGATCATCGGGAGGACGAGGGCGAGCAGAAGCTTTTCGACAGCCAGAATCACTAGAAGGAGCATCTGATAAAACATCACGGCTGATGATGCACCACCGGCGGCCGCGGCCGCCAGATAGTAGGATGGCGTCAGGATCCGCATAAAAGCGACCAGCGATGTGATGACAGCTTTCAGGTTTTCCCCGCTCGACTGGAAATTTTTCAGAATCAGTGCAAGCGCAAGCAGATAGACCATATAAAAACTGGCGTCCCTGACCTGTTTTCCTTCAAAGAGAGAGGAAAAACTGCCGAGCACCGCGCCTGCCAGAACGAGGAGAAACAGCTCCTTCATCAGCCCCTTCTGCGCAAGGAATGCTGTTTTGGCACAGGAGAGAACGGCATTTCCGGCACGGAAGGTGCGGAAGGGATCGCCATCCTGCAAAAGAGAACGCACCGTACCGGCAAAAGAAAACTGCTGGCTGGACAGCAGGCTGTCCACTTCCTGCTGGATTGCATCGAAGTCGAGTTCTGCAAGAAGTTCGTCCTGCGCTGCTGCTGCCTGATCCGTTTCGGTATCCGCTGCTTCGATTTTCTGCGTTCTTCCCGTTCCGAAAATGAGACACAGAAAAAGCAGCGCCATGCCCCATCCGGCTTTTTTACAGAAAATCATGAACCGTTTCCAGCAGAGCGAGCAGCACTGGCATACTGACGGCAAGGACCGCCAGGCGGGCGAACAGTTCAATCTGCCCTGCAATGGAAGAATAGCCCGCATCCTTACAGATCCCGGCGGAAAACTGCCCCACATACGTGATCCCAAGCATTTTCAGCAGCGTATTCAGATACGATGAGTCCACCGGGAGATACGATTTCATTTGTGCGAGCATGCCGAGCAGATACTGCATTTTTCCGACGGTCCCGGCAAGAATGCAGAGGCCGGCACCGACCGTCACAAGAAGGGCAAATTCCGGCTTTGCTCCCTTTACTGTGATTCCAAGCAGCACGCCCGCCGTGCCAAGCGCAGCGATCCGAAGTATATCCATATGATCCCCTCCGTTTTTTCTCCCTGCTCTTAAATTGTAAACAGTTGTTTGATGTCCTCAAACAGCGCGGAAATATAGGGAAGAATCCAGAACAGCACCAGCACAAGACCGGCAAGGCTTGCAAGAAATGCCTGTTCTTCCCGGCCGCTGTGTTTTAATACCTGGCACAGGACCGATACCAGAATCCCGACTGCCCCGATTTTAAATAGAATCCCGACCTCCACGCCTGCTCCTCCGTTTTCAGACACGCCCTAAACCAGAATCAAAAATAAAAAAAGGCCTCCCATGATTCCAAGACTCTGACAGAGCCTCTTCCTTTCCGGCAATCCTTTCTGCAGTTCCGCGATCCGCTGCACAAGGCGTGCCTCATACCGGTCCAGATTCGCCTTCTGCATGGCGCGGTCCCCGGTTCCAAGGCTGCATCCGGCCTCCTGCAGCTCTTCTTTTTCTTCTTTTGTAAGGCGTGTGTCCGCCAGGTGGACTGCCGTATTCTCTTCCAGAATCGCCGGCAGTGTCTTTCCGTCCGGGCGGCGCATATCCTCGGAAATATCCTGTAAAAAATCCCGGTACGGATCCCGCATCCGCCTTCCCGTCTCCCAGAACGCATCCGGCAGCGGGGAAGCCGCCGTCACAATCTCTCCACGCAGATACTGGATAATTTTCTGCAGTGTTTCCAGATCTTTCACATGAGCCGACAGCGCCGCACTCTTTGCAAAGCCGATCCCGACGCAGGCAAGAGAAGCCGCCAGTAAAACTGCAAGCCGCATCACAGAAACGCCTCCCTTCGGTACAGTGTCGTTCCTCTTCCGTCAAAAATAGCCTGTACGCTTCCGGCGTGGGGTTTCGCATCCAGCACGATGTACCGCTCGAAAACGTGGGATTCCACGAGGCGGTTCAGGAGAGGCTTCTGCTTCATATCCTCCATGGAATTGCCATGCACGGTCGCGAGCAGCTTGCACCCGCAGTTAACGACGGACTCGATCGCACGGATGTCCTCGCCCGTTCCGATCTCATCGACTGCCACCACATCGGGCGACATGGCGCGGATCAGCATCATCATGCCCTCCGCCTTCGGACAGCAGTCGAGCACATCGGTGCGGATGCCGACATCATTCTGCGCAACGCCGAGATAGCAGCCTGCGATCTCGCTCCGTTCATCGACCACACCGACGGTCAGCCCCGGATACGGCGACTCCCCGTCCGAAATCTGGCGGATGATATCGCGCAGCATCGTCGTTTTGCCGCAGCCGGGTGCGGAGACAATCAGGGTGTGCAGGAAACGGCCGTCTTCCCAAAGGTACGGCATCACTCGGTCCGCGCAGCCCTTTTTCTCATGAGCAACCCGCACGTTGATGCAGGATATATGGCTGATGCCTTTCACCTTTTCCCCTTCGATTACCGTCTTTCCGGCAATGCCGATCCGGTGGCCGCCCTCCACGGTCAGAAAACCCTGCCGCAGTTCATCCTCGTAGGCGTAGAGGGAAAAACTTCCTATGTAATCCATCGTATCGCGGATATCCGTCGGTGAGACGGGATAACCTTTCTCCCACTCCCCGGTCAGTGCTCCGTCCGGGGTCAGAAAGTACTCCTGATCCTTTGCGACCACCAGAAGCGGCGCGCCGGTCCGCAGACGGATTTCCTGCAGGTCATCGGCCAGCAGATCTGTGTTTTTCAGAATTTTCCGTATATTCGCAGAAAACAGGCGCAAAAGTTCCCTTTGCTCCTGTTTTTTCTCTGGCGTAACAATATCCTTTTGTCTTCCTGTCCTTTTCATCTTCACCACCTCTTATCGTTATATATATGAGATGGCGGGACAGGTTATGCACGATTTTTATGGTTCTATTCTTTTCATGCAGATTTTCACGGGCTCCGCTGCCCAGACGGCGCCTTCATATCCTTTCTCCGGACTGAAATGCGTGCAGAAGCCCTCTTTCTTTTCCGTTCCAAGAGAACCCGAAAGACCGGTTCCCCTCCACTTGCCGTAGCTCTCCTCTTCGGTCCAGATCCGGAAAAACAGCGTTTCAGCATTCTCCGCTGCGGCAAGGCGTTTCTGGTCTTCGGCGGAAAAATACCGTTCTGCCATGCGCTCCCAGGCAGCGCGGCGGTGCTGTTGCAGATCCATGCCGATCGGAATGGAAGCAAAAGCGCAGGCAGCGTATTCCCCCGAATGAGAAATATTAAAACAGATCTGCGGATGCCCCGGCAGGTACGGTTTTCCGTGCACATTCCGTTCGATCGTTATCTTTTCTCCATCCAGCCCATACTGTTCCTGCATTCCCATCCGGAACAGCTCCCATCCGCACTGCGAGAGTTCCCGTTCCAGCTCTTTTTTTTCGCCCTCCGGCTGCGTAATTTTTTTCAGATAAACTACCGTCTCCTGCATTCTGCTTCTCCCTCTTCATAGAAAAAGAGACCGCGAAGCCTTTCAACTTTCGGCTTCCCGGTCTCTTCTCGAAAATTCTTTCTTATGCGTTTTTACCGCAGCAGTATTTGTATTTCTTTCCGCTTCCGCACGGGCATGGATCGTTTCTTCCGATTTTTTTGCCTTTGATTACAGTGCCGGATTTTTTCTGCTCCATGTAAAGCGTTTTCTTCTGCTCTTCTGTGAAGATCTCATCCCACATCGGCAGGTTGTACAACCAGTCTGCTTTTGCGTCTACCATGTTTTTGTACAGAAGCTCTTTATCGTAAGCCAGTGTAACAACGGTATCCTCTTCCATCTCCTCGATCGGGTTCGGGATCACAAGGCTGTCGTTGATGCCGTCCAGGAAACCAACCATGGTCATAACGTCCACTTTGTATTTCTCTGCCAGCTCTTTTACGGTTCCTTTTACCACTTCATCCGGGTTGGAAAGAAGCTGCTCGTAAATGTTTTTCTCAATCAGGAAATAATTGGTCCAGAACTGCTGGAGCTGTCTTTTGTCTGCTTCCTGATTATAGGCGATATCACGCCAATTCTGTAATAAACTCATGTTATTATCCATCCTTTATCTGTTTCTCTGAGCGCGTTTTTTCGCGCCGTCCCCTAGCGGGATTCCGGTTTTTGTAACACGCTTTAGTATATCGGAAAGTCCGCAGAAAATCAACCTTTTTCTTCTTCCTGCTCCAGAATCGGGATTCTGGTATCCCCGAGCGGAATTCCTCTGTGTTCCACCGATGTAGAGAACACGATCTGCGTCTTCGTTCTTCCAAAATGCTGAAGCTGGCCGATAAACTGATCCAGCTCAGATGTTGTGTGGAACACAACCTCCATCAGCATCGAATAGTCGCCGGTCACGCAGTTGCACTCGATCACATTCGGGCAGTCGGTGATGTACGGATAGAATTCCTTTTTCCGCACCGGCTCAACCTCCAGATTGATGAATGCCTTGATCCGATAGTCGAAAACCTCCGGGTTCACACTCGCACGGTAGCCGGTGATCACCCCGTCCTTTTCCAGGCGGTCGATTCTCGCCGAAACCGTCGGCGAAGTGAGACTTACCTTGTCTGCAATACTTTTGAGCGGAAGCCTTGCATCTTCCTGCAGCAGTTCCACAATTTTCCGGTCTGCTGTATCCAGTTCACGTTTCATTCCCTCTCCTTACGTTCCTCCTGCTCTCCTTTTTCTTTCGGAGGCAGTTTCTTTACCACCGTATTTTCCACGCGGTGTTCTTTGACCCGCATGACCTTGATCCAGAGATCGTCGGTCTCAAGTTCAAACTGGCTGCCGTCATCCGGAACCGCACCGAGTTCGCCGAAAATGTAGCCGCCGAACGTTTCATATTCATCGACCGGCAGTTTGATCTTCAGTTCCTCCGCCACATCATCCAACGAGGCACTTCCCATGATTTTCCAGGTGTCTGTGGAAATCAGCTCAATTTCCGATGGCTGCCCGATCTCCGCCTCATCATTCAAGTCCCCGACAAGCTGCTCGATCAGGTTACGCACGGTGATAATTCCATCCATGCCGCCGTACTCATCCAGAACCACGGCAAAATAGTTGCCGGTCTTTTTCATGTTCTGGAACAGCGTGGCAGCCTTGATGTTTTCAGGAACAAAATAAGGCTGTTTGATTGCTTCTTTCATGACATGATCGCGGTCCTTGGTGCGAAGCCGGAAATAATCCTTGGCGTCCAGAACGCCGATGATATCGTCCACATTTTCACCACAGACCGGGTAATAAGAATGGCGGCTTTCATGGATCAGCTGCTCCCACTCCTCCATCGAGTCTTCCAGCCACAGAAGATCTACATCGGTTCTGTGGACGCAGATTTCATCAATGGTCAGATCATCGAACTCAAATACGTTCTGAATCATATCTTTTTCTTCATTGTCGATCGCGCCTTTTTCGCTGCCGGCATCTACCATCATCCGGATTTCTTCCTCCGTCACCTGATCGTCGTCCTCATCCGGATCGATCCCCAGAAGGCGCAGGATACCGTTTGTCGATGCAGTCAGCAGCCACACAAGCGGTGCAAACACTTTCGAAGCACCGCTTACAAGACCGGAAATCCCGAGCGCAATCTGCTCAGCCTTCTGCATTGCAATCCTTTTCGGCACCAGTTCGCCAAAGATCAGGGTGATATAAGATAAAAGCAGCGTAATCAGCACAACGGCAATCGCATCCAGTGTCTTTTCCGGAATCTTCATACCCGCGTCCACAAGAGCAGAAACGATTCGATCCGAAAAATTTTCTGCTGCAAAGGCACTTCCGAGAAAACCGGACAGAGTGATGACCACCTGTATCGTTGCAAGAAAACGGGATGGCTGTTCCGTCAGATGAAACAGCTTCGCCGCTCTTTTGTTTCCCTCCTGTGCCATTTTTTCCAGTTTAGCGTCGTTGCAGGAGACCACAGCGATCTCCGCGCAGGCAAATACCGCATTGACCGCTATCAATACGACCTGCAAAAGAATACTGCCGACTATGTCACTGTCCAAACGTTTCAAACCTCCTCAATATTATTTATGCGTTTTTCAAAAATGCCACATAGGCCTTCTTGGCCTCGTAAACATCTGCTTTGCTGGTTACTTCCCATGGAGCATGCATGCTGAGAACCGGTACACCGGAATCAATCACTTCCATACCGTACAGAGACATGATGTAGGCGATGGTTCCGCCGCCTCCGACATCAACTTTACCAAGCTCTGCTGTCTGCCAATTTACTTTTGCATCATCAAAGATAGCGCGAAGAGCTCCGACGTACTCTGCATTGGCATCGTTTGAGCCGCTCTTTCCGCCTGCTCCTGTAAATTTGTTAATTACGATACCTTTTCCGAAAAATGCAGCGTTTTTCTTCTCAAATGCTGCTGCATACAACGGATCAAACGCTGCACTTACATCGGAAGAAAGCATTCTGGAAGAAGCCAGACATCTCCGAAGTGCAAGCTCCGTTCCCTCACCTGCAAGTGCAAGCAGCTCTGCCATGGTGTTTTCGAAGAAATGAGACTGCATGCCGGTTGCTCCGACGCTTCCGATCTCCTCTTTATCTACGAGCAGGCAGCAGGATGTCTTCTCCGGTGCTTCCACCTCGAGCATTGCGACAAGAGAAGTGTATGCGCATACACGGTCATCCTGGCCGTATGCAAGAATCATGCTGGCATCCATACCAAGCTCACGCGCTTTTCCTGCCGGTACAATTTCAAGCTCTGCGGAGAGGAAATCCTCTTCTTCGATGCCATACTTGTCGTTTAAGAGCTTTAAGGTCATGGCTTTCACTGCATCTTTCTCTGTTCCTTCCAGCGGCTGGCTTCCGATCAGAAGATCGAGGTTCTCGCCCTCTACTACCGTACTTGCCGGTTTGGTCTGCTGCTCTCTGGAAAGGTGAATCAGAAGATCTGTCACACAGAATACCGGATCGTTATCATCCTCGCCGATGACTACATCCACTACTTCGCCATCCTTCTTGGCTACAACACCGTGGATTGCAAGCGGAAGCGTTACCCACTGCCATTTTTTGATACCACCGTAATAATGGGTATCAAGATATGTAAATCCGTTGTCCTCATACAGTGGATTCTGTTTTACGTCAAGACGCGGAGAATCGATGTGCGCACCGAGAATATTCATACCCTCTGTCAGAGGCTTTGTTCCGATCTGGAACAGGGCAATGGCCTTCTTCATGCATACAGCATAAACCTTGTCACCCGGTTTTAACGCACGATTTTCTTTTACATAGGTGTCGAGGCTTACGTATCCGGCCTCTTCTGCCTGACGTACACTTTCCTTTACACACTCACGCTCCGTTTTTCCGTGATCCAGGAATGCGCGGTAGCCGGCGTTTAATTTTTCCAGCTTTTTCATATCTTTTTTCTTGTACTCATTCCATGCTGTTTTTCGTTCCATAGCTTTTCTCTCTTTCTGTTTTCTTTCTATGATCCGTTCGTATTTTTTTGCTCCGGTCATAATTGCGATCTCTTTCATTATAATCTGTTTTGATGGGAAAAACAAGGACTTTCGGCTGTTAGAAAAAAGCCCCACAGCGAACCGTTTTTTCGGTTGCAGCGGGGCTTTTAAGGGGAGGATAAGTATTTCCTTATTTTTCTTTTGTATCATCGAACAGGGGAATTTCGATGACACTGTTATTCTCCCCTGAATGTTCACTTTTATACATTTCTTGTAATTATTTTTTGATCAACAGCAGAAAAATCCCCGTCCGCCGCAGCAACAGCAATTGCAGATGGCATTGATTGCCATACATTCACAGCACCATTTTCCGAGATCACCTGCACTTCTCTCGTAGCCATAGCCGCTTCCCATGTCGGAATACCACTGGCCGCTGCCCTGGAGCTGGTTTAAAAGCTGCTGGTACTGCAGATTCTGCGGTTCTAATTTGACTGCCATCTCGGCATCCTGCACGGCATTGATGTTGTTGCCGAGGCGCGAATTTGCGATCGCATGCAGGAAATACCATTTTCCGCTGCGGTCGGAAATGTCGTTCAGCACGTTCATCGCCTCGCGGAAGTGGCCGCTGTTGATGTAGTTGGCTGCCGCCTGCAGCCGCATTTCCTGCTCGGAATTTCCATAATCATTCCGTGCGGAGCCGCCGTTTCCGTACGCGCCGCCGAATGGGTCGAAGCCGCCGAACGGGCCATAGCCGCCGTAAGCATCTCCGCCATACGACGAACCTCCGCTCTGGTACGTGGTGCCGTGCTCGCGTTCATCCATGATCTGTTTGTACGCCTGCTGCACCTGTTTGAATTTTTCTTCTGCTTCTGCTTTATTCGGATTATTGATATTGGCATCCGGGTGATACGTCCGGCTGAGTTTTCGGTATGCTTTTTTGATTTCATCGTCCGAAGCCCCGCGGGACACGCCCAGCACCTCATATGGATCTGTCATCAGTCTTTATTTCTCCTCTTTTTGGCGCTCTTTTGCGCTTTTTCGCATTTCGTATTTTTCCCAGATACCAGCATACAATATATTTCGCAGAATGTCTACATTTTCCAGGATCGGAAGTTTTTCAAATGCACGCGACGCTTCCGCCGTCATCATCAACAGGATTTTTTCTGCGGTTTCCTCGAAGTCCGGCTGATCTGCGATGGACAGAAACGGGTTGTAGTTTCCGCTCTTTTTATCTTTTTCCACGTCATCAAGCGCATCCATCAGGTAAATGAATTTTCCGATGTAAAAGCCGACCTGGCGCAGATCATCGCTCCAGATGTCCTCCTCCGGAATATAGATCTCCGCCATCACCTCTCCGGTATAGCCCGCCGCAAGATCGAGGTCTGGATTGTTTTCCTTCTCGCATGCATGCAGCTTTTCGAGGTAATCCTGCACTGCTTTCGTCTGGCGCGGATACGATGCCTCGATGCGTGTCACAGATTTTTTCAAAGCCTTTGCCACTGTAAACGCCGCGTAGTTTTTCTCGTCCTCCCAGTCATCCAGCAGATTGTAATAGGCGAGCAGCACGTTCATGTCTGCGCAGTATTTTGTGTATTTGTTCCGCAGGCATTTATGTTTTTTGCCGGGATGAAGAAAGCAGTAATGCTCCTCTTCTTTTGTCTCACACTCATAAAGCCCGGTCAGCAGGATGGAAAGAAATGTCATATCAAACGTCAGCATCGCCTGACCCTTTTTTCCATACGCCTCTTTGATATCCTGACACAGACCGCAGTAGTATGCCTGATATTTGTTGTAATCTTTGACTTTCAGGTCATCCTTTCGGATGGTCACATAACCAAACATGAATCGCACTGCTCCTTTTTATCAGGTGTTTTTGATGAATTTTGTTCCGCATTTCGGGCAGCAGATCTCGATGTGGCCTTTTCCTTTCGGCACACGCACCTGCTGATGGCAGGACGGGCAGCGGAAGTAGCAGTGCTCTTTATCCTTGAATGCACGGGTTCCGCCTCGGAAGAATCCGGCGACGCGGTTTTTCAGTTCCAGGAATTTCTGGTTTTCCGCATACCGTTTGGAATGGTTCTTGGACATGATGCGCACATCCGCCCAGACGATCAGGACGAGTGCCAGGGTGTAGATAAGGGAGCTCCGTACAACCGCTCCGAAAATCATCATGGCAACTGCCGCCCACATCATAAAATTGCCCAGCTGATCGATGCCGTAGCGGCCATACATCAGGCGGGAAAGTTTTTCTTTCAGTTTATCCATTTTGTTCTCGTTTCTCCTTTTTCAAAGTATATGCCAATACTCTATCCCTTTTGAGGGAAAAAAGCAATCGAAAGCGCCATTAATTTTTTCTAAAAAATTCTTAAAACTTGCGGTGGATGTTTCTTTTCAACTGTGCTACACTTGGTTATGTTTCTTTATATTTTATTTTCAGTAAACGATCGGAGATTTTTATGAAACGACTCAAACAGATCGGCGCCCTTCTCGCCATCGCGGTCCTGATCGGATTCGGGCTTGGCGCCATGATTTTTGCGTTTATCGACACGCCGTTTGCACACAAGGCGCTGACGGTCTGCCTCTACTGTGCGATTACCGTACCAGTGCTCATCTATGCCATGATGCTGGTTGCCAAGGTTCTGTCGCACCGCGATGAGAACGACAAATCAGACAAAGGAGAAAAACAGTCATGATTGATACCATTATTTTTGATGTAGGCCGCGTACTCGTCAACTGGGACTACGAGTCCTATCTGAAACGCTTTGCTTTCGGTCCGGAAAAGACGAAAGCAATCGCCGCCGCAACCTTCGAAAGCCCTTACTGGCGCCAGTTCGACCGCGGAATTCTCACACCGGCGGAGATTGTAAAAGGATTCTGCTCCCTCGCCCCGGAATACACCGAAGAAATCAAAGAGGTTTTCGCCCACTGCGAGGAAACCATCACCCCGCTGCCGTATGCAGAAAGCTGGGTACGCTCCTTAAAAGAAAAAGGCTACCGCCTCTACATCCTCTCCAACTACTCCGGAGACCTCTTCGAGCGCACCAAAGAGAAAATGCCCTTTCTCCCCTACATGGACGGAACCCTCTTCTCCTACACCTGCCATTTAACAAAACCGGAACCGGAGATCTACCAGCACCTGATCCAGAAATTCTCCCTCACCCCGGACCGCTGCGTATTCCTCGATGACACCAAAGCAAACGTCGAGGCCGCAGAGCAGGCAGGGATTCATGGAATTCATTTTACGGGGTATGAAGATGGCGTGGCACAGTTGAAAAAACTGGGCGTTCTTTAAAAAAACAGGCTGCCGCATTCGTGCGTCAGCCTGTTTTTTAGTATTAACTTACGCTTTCGCCGCCTCTTCCATCAGCCGCAGCATCAGTCCGACGCTGCCGACGTTATATCCGGCATAAGCGCGTCCGCCGATGTTTCCCGGCAATGCGAGGATCAGCAGTGGGCGTTTTTCTGCGTCGATTCCCATTTTTTCGGCGATCACCGGGGCGTCGTCGGATGGGTCGAGGTAGAGGGACATGTTGTGGATTGCTGCGCGGGCTTTCTGGAAAGTCGTGTTTTCCAGGTCGGCTTTCGTGCGGAGTACGGCTGCCATGGCAGCGTCTTTTGCGTTCCACTTCTCTGCGATTTCGATCAGCTCATTCAGAACATGCTCGGTCGGCTCCTCTCCGGTTCCGAGGAAGGCCAGAAGGATCGGGCCGTCTTTGGTGAGATCGTTCAGGGTATGCGCCTTTCCATCCAGATCCTCCAGCGTGATCTCCGGCAGTTCGATGTGCTCTAACAGCTCGTCCAGCTCTTTTTTCACGGTTTCCAGATAAATCTCTTTTGCTTCTCCCGCCTTCAGTTCAAACACGCGGAATGCGGCATGCTGGTCACCGTTCGGCATACGCATACTTGTAATCAGACGATAGCAGCCCGGCTCCAGGGTCAGAGCCAGTGTTTTGCCATTGAATGCGGTTTCTTCGTAATTCAGCGTCTCAAACACTGTTCCGTTCCACTTTCCGATGGTCCACGTCTGATAATACTTCCATGCGCTTCCATCCTCCGCATTCAGTGTCAGAACCGCACTTTCCGTTTCCTCCTTCAAAACAGCAGCTTCTGTTTCCACACTGTGGAATGCCCCATCACGGTAATACTCCGGCTCCAGGGTCACCGGATTCAGTCTTGCCGCTACATTGAGACTCCGGCAGATTGCCACAAACAGAATCTTCTGCGCCAGAGGACTTCCCTGTTTCATCGTAAGGACGCCGACCGGTGTTGCCATGATCGTGTCATACTCTTCTTCTGCATGGAAGGTAATATTCTTCTTAAGATAATCCAGAATCCGTTCCGGCTGCTCCACAAAGCTGCGTTTTGTCTCCTCTTCAAAAAATCCGCGGATCATGCTCCGATACGGCGTCAGCTCCTCGAGGAAAATACGCGGGCAAAGAAGATCCTTTCTGAAAATCTCCTCTGGAAGATCCCCCTGCTCACAGTCGAGATGATCCTCTAAAACGGATGCCTTCAAGTCCTTCGCATCCTTTAATGCCAGCGAAAACAGCAGCTTCTTCCGGTTCGGATTTTCATCTTTGGAAAGGAATGTATAAACCTCCTCAAAATTCTCTCCTGCCCGGTGGAAAATCTCTTCCGCTTCCGGATACGCAGCAGCCTTTTTCTCATCAAAGCATGCTGCAAACCGTGCCTTCCGAAGCCGTTCCGCCTCTGCCATCCGTGCCGCATTGCGCTCCTTCTGCTCCTTTGTGGCAACGACATTCCGTACCGGCACCTCCTTCGGTGCCCGGATTTCCAGCGTCTGCCACCTGTCATCCGCTTCCGGAACCGCCTCTTCACGAAGCACCAGTTCCAGCGAATCCTCCTCCTCAATCCGCATCATTGCTTCCGCCCGGCGTATTCCGTCAAATGCCCGTACCCGGATATCGCCAAGGCCAAGTGTCATCCGAACTTCTCCGTCCGCATCCGCAATCATCACTGCAGCCGGGAAAAGCTCTGCCATATTCAGGATTTCAACCGCAATATGCGCTCCTGCAGCCGGTTTTCCATTCTCATCCTTCACAAGAATCTTCACCAGCTTCGTTCTGCCATAAAAATCTGTATGGTTAAAGTAGTACAGCGCTCCTTCTTTTCCAAGATACTCCTCGTTACTTTCCTTCACATAATCCGAGAAGTTCCGCGTATGAATCAGAATTGCCCGATTCGCCGGACCCGAGAACCAGCCGGTATCCAGCACTTCTTCCGGCTCACAGGCGCCAAGGAAATGCCACTCGCCGTCCACAAACACCTCAACCCACGCATGATTGTCATCACAGTGCGCCCATCTTGGTGTATAGACCTGTCGCGCCGCAATACCGACACTCCGATACGCCGTAACTGCAAACGTTGACTCCTCGCCGCAGCGTCCCTTTCCACTCCGATACATTGTCATCGGAGATGCTGTTCTGCTGTCCGTTGCCTCATACGTTGCATGTTCCGCACACCAGTAATTAATCTCCAGAATTGCCTCCCAAAGGCTCATTCCGGCCACACGCCCCATAATCTGCTCATAAAAAAACGGTCTGCAGTCCGTAATATCCTCGGAATTGATCCGGTCATACAGCACATAATTTACAAACACATCCTCCGGCAGCTCCTTACACCATGCCACCTTCTCCCGCAGCATCAGCGCATGCTTCACGTACGAAAGAAAAAGGTCAAATCCATATTCTCCCGCATCCCTTACCGGCATCGTACCATACAGAAACTTCATCAGCACAACCTCTTCTTCACTGCACTGTTTCAATTTTTCTTCGATAACAGGCATCACCGGAGCCAGAAGCTCTCTCCGTCCCTCAAATTTTTCCGTTGCATATTTTTTCAAATTTTCTGAGATCATGATTCTATCTATCCCTTTCTCTTTTTTCCTATCCGTCTCCACAACGTACATCCGCCCACCGGCGGCAGACGCCATGTGAAAAAGGATTCCTTGCGATTTTTCAGGAACACCGGAGCGAGGAGCCTTTTCACATACCGGCTGTGGGTCACTACGCTACATATTTTTCTTTATAAATGAAAGTAATTCTCCGCTGGGATCGCATTTATACTCCCAGAACATAATGCCCCCCATGCCCTTTTCTTTCAGGTACGCAATTTTCACCCCAAGTGACTCGCAGTCCTCATAGCTGATAAATGTTTCCCCGTCAAACAGATACGGAACCTTTGCCTGCTCATCCCAATACCGGATAAATCCCCTCTTTCCGATCCAGCTCTCTTTGAGCTCGCCATAGTCACCGCCATATCCTCCGACCGTCTCTGCTTCCATTCCAAGCCCGTTGCGGCATCCGGCGCCTTTTACTCCATCCCATTTTCTGGAATAAAACGGTACGCCAAGAATCAGCTTCTCCATTGGAACGCCTGCATTTACAAAACCGTTCACTGCCTTCTGCACACATGCATCAAACAAATTTCCCTCACTGTGATACAGCGCCGCATGATGTCCCGTCACCTTCTGGAAACCGCCCTGCAGATCATACGTCATCAGCTGCACATAATCCAGATACCGGGAGGCCTCCTTCATATCTGTCTGCAGTGCAAAGTAAACATCTCCGCCGACTGCTGTCGTTACAAGCATGCCTTCTCTGTACGCGTCCAGTGTCTTCCGAAGCTCCGCCAGAAGCAGCGTATAATTCTCTTTATCCGATCTGTCCGACGCAATTCCTGCCAGCGATGTGCCCGGATACTCCCAGTCAATGTCAATGCCGTCCAGACCATACTCCTTCACAATTGCAAGTGCACTCGCAGCAAACCGCTCTCTTCCCTCTTTTGTTCTTGCAGCCTGGGAAAAGCCGTCTGCTCCCCAGCCGCCTACGGACAATACAATCTTCAGCTCCGGGTTGCTTTTCCGAATGGATACTATTCCATCCCGTGCATCCTTTGCATCCCATACAACTTCTCCGTCCCGGATCAGACCAAATGCAATATTGATCACGGTAAGTGCCCGCACATCCTCTTCTCGCATATGATTTAAGTCCGCCGTATTTACATAGCCAATTATTCTCTTCATCTCATAAGCTCCTCTGTCCGAATCGTTTTACTCATTAAAGGTTACGACTTCCCCGTGTCCCAGATTGTAGGTGATCTCATCCTCAAGCTCTACCTTCACAACCGTTGCAAACGGATGAATACTCATCTCGCCGGCCCAGATCCAGAGTGTTCCCGGAATACCGCTCCATGGAAGGGAACCCGTATAGGAGAACCGAAGCTCCTCTCCCGTATGCAGAACCGTCACCCTTTTTACCGGTGTTTTAATGCCTTTCACGCACAGCGTCTCCTGCGGCTTATCATAGACAAAAAGATACATCGTCTTCTGATCCGCCGAAATCGTGCTTCCACCGAGGAAATGATTGTAATCCAGTCCTTTTTCTGTTCCAAATACTGCTTCCTCGTGGTCATGAATCCATCCGCCGAGATCCAGCAGCACCTTCTCCTGACGCTCATCGAGCGTTCCGTCCTCTTTCGGTCCGATGTCCAGCAGCATTCTTCCGCCGAGGGTAATACAGTCACAGAACATGCGCACAATCTGACCGCTGCTCTTGTAATCATTGTCCGATGGACGATATCCCCAGGAATCGTTGATTGTCGTGCAGAATTCCCACTCGCCTTTCGGTCCGTACAGCGGGATTCCCTGCTCCGGTGTCTCATAATCTCCATAGCCCTGCATTCTCGAATTCAATACAACGTTCGGATTCAGGGTATGCAGATATTCCCTGAATTCCGGCATCTTCCACTGTGCCGCGCTCCGTTCCCAGTCACCATCAAACCATAAAAGATCCACCGTTCCGTAATTCGACATCAGTTCTTTTAACTGATGATTGTTGAATTCCAGAAACTCCTGCCATTTCTGCGGCTCCTCCTCTTTTCCGGCCGGGGAACCATAGATATCGTTCAGACAGTCTTCTTTTTTCATTCCTTCCGGGTAAACCGTGCGGTACCGCGGATCCGACCAGTCGATCAGTGAATAATAAAGGCCGACCTTCAGACCTGCCTCACGCATGGCAGCTGTATACTCTTTTACAAGGTCGCGCGCTGCCGGTGTTTTCTTCACAACACTTAAATCACTGTATCCGGTATCAAACAGTGCCACGCCGTCATGGTGCTTTGCTGTCATAACCACGTACTGCGCACCTGCTTTTTGAAACAGCTCCGCCCATTTTTTCGCATCAAACTTCGATGCTGTAAAGCCTTCACACTGTTTCATGTAATCTTCATAAGAAATATTTCCGTTGTGGAACGACCATGACTCCGACACATCACCCACCGCATAAATCCCATAATGGATAAAAATGCCCAGCTTCGCGTTCCGAAACCAGTCCTGCATCATATCTTCCAGCTCCTCCTTTTTTGTACTCCCAGATTAAAAGACTCCGGGCATAGCTTTTTTATCCGATCTAATTACCCCTTTATTGTTCCTTCCCATTGTATCAGTTCTTGCCCAAAAAGAAAGGCATATTACCGTTTTACACTGTAATATGCCTTTTTTTCATTCCATAGGAAATATCATTACCTTTTCCTATTTATTTCGCGATTTCCTCAATACCCTGAGTTGCTACCCAGTCCTCAAGTCCCAGAGAGTACATACCGTCTACATAAGCCTGCCAGTCAGCATCGTTGTCGATGTCAAGCTCGCCGCATACGAACTGTGCCTGCTGCTGCTCAAAGAAATCTTTGATTGCTGTGTTCGTATCAGAGAAGGTATCAATCTTATCCAGGTCAATCCAGTAGGACGGAATAATCTCTTTGGTCAGATTTGCCTCATAAGCTTCCTCTGTCGCTTTTTTCTCATCGTACATCGGATGCTCTTCTACAAATTCGAAGTCTGCCGGCAGATATTTCGGCAGAGACTGCGGCCACAGATTGCCCCAGGAATATTTTTCCTGATCTTCCTCAGACAGTGTGGTGGTGTCAATCGCATGGTATCCGTCATCCTCTTTGTTTACAATCACGCCAACCGGTCCTCTGTTGCAGCCGATGCCGTTCTCCAGTGCGAATGCATTGTCAAACCAGCGGCAGATGATTTCCGGATGCTCTGCCTTGTTTGTGATGACAGCCTGGGTTCTGTATACGCTGAAGCCTTCCGTATCGCGCAGCCAGATTCCGCCTTTGTCTGTATTCAGAACAGGCATGGAATCGAAATCGCCTTTTTCCTCTGCATCCGGGATTCCGGTAAACTCTCTGCTTCCGTATGCGATGGAAACGCCGTACAGATCCTGATTTCCTTTACCTTCCCATGTGGAGCTGTCCTGTGTGTAAAGCTCTACGTCTACGAGTCCTTCTGCATACAGTTTGTGGAACCAGGAAAGGAACTCACGATACGTATCGCTGACACCGCCGTAAACAACCTTTTCATCCTGGATTGCAATACCAAGTTTGTTCATCGGAAGTCCGAAGTAACCGGCCATAGCCTCGATATGTTTGTTGTTCGGGTCTGTAGAGAACGGGATTTCATCGGAAGCGTCGCCGTTGCCGTTTGCATCCTGCTCTTTGAATGCTTTTAAAACTGCCTCAAACTCGTCTGTAGTGGTCGGCATGCTCATACCAACATTTTCCAGCCATTTCGTATTGATGTATGGGCTGTATCCAACGGTTGTATCGGCGCATACGTACGGAATCGTGTAGATGTGTCCGTCCGGTGCTGTCATTTTTTCTCTTACACCCGGCAGATCCAGGATAGCAGAAATGTTCGGGCAATATTTCTCAAAATAATCTTCCAGCGGAATGAATACGCCCTGGTTGACACCGTAGGTGAGGATTGCATTATCGCTTAAGGTCCATCCGCCGATCACATCCGCGTAATCTCCGGAGTTCAGATCCAGATTCAGTCTCTCCGTTGCTGTTTCGTATGGATAAATTTTCAGGTCAACGTCTACATTGGTCTGTTTTTTGAACTCATCGAGCATGATAAACTCGCCGGATTCGCTGGAATCATCGCAGAAGATAGAGAAGGTGTAATCTCCCTCATCTACCAGCGGAAGACCTTCCTGATACATAATGCCGTTTACTTTTCCGTCCTCATCCACGGTGTCGTTTGCTGCGGATGCTGCAGAAGTACTCTTTGCCGAGCTGCTTCCTTTATCACTTCCACATCCGGTAAACATAGATGCCACCATTACTGCAGTTAAAACTGCTGCGACTGCTTTTCTTTTCATGATTTTTCCCTCCTGTGTTATTCCGGCGGCATTTTTCCGCCGGAAGCGCTTTTGCCTGTCCGTTGTCCGGACCCTTTATTTACATACCGCCGTTTCCCGTGCGGCAGATAAATCGTCAAAAAAATTTCCGCTGTAAATCAACCCTTCATGGATCCGATCATAACACCCTTTACAAAGTGCTTCTGCACCAGTGGGTACATAACCAGAACCGGGATACTACTGATGATGATCAGTGAGTATTTCATAACGTCGATCAGCTGCTGTTTTTCCTGCAGTGCTGCTCTTGCTGCCGCAGTTGTTGCTGTCTGGGACAGCGCGGTCTGGTTCGTGATCAGGATGTTACGCAGAACCAGCTGCAACGGATACTTTGCTTTGTCCGAAATATAAACGAGTGCTGAGAAGTATGAGTTCCAGTGACCGACACCATAGTACAGAACCAGAATTGCGATGATCGCTTTGGAAAGCGGAAGTGCAATCTGGAAAAAGAATCTCGCCTGGGTGCAGCCGTCAATTTCAGCTGCCTCATACAGCTCTTCCGAAATGTTCGACTTGAAGAAGGTTCTTGCCACGATCATGTTGTATACGCTTAAGCATCCCGGAAGAATCAGTGCCCAGATCGTGTTCAGCATCTGCAGTCTCTGAATAACCAGATAGGTAGGGATCAGACCGCCGCCGAAGAACATGGTGATCAGGTAAAAAATGGTGATCGGTTTCTTTCCGGAGAAATTGCTTCTGGAAAGTGCATATGATGTCGGAAGCGTTACGATCAGGTTGACCATAACACCGCAGAAGGTGATGATCAGGGAGTTTAAAAAGCCTCTCATAACCTGGTCGTTTTTAAATACTTCTGCGTAGCCCTTCAGGGTAAATCCGATCGGGTGAAGCAGTACTTTACCACTCGATACGGCGCTTGGCGCACTGATGGATGAAATGATAACCCAGTACAGCGGATATGCCACAACAAACAGAACCAGCGTCAGGATAATGAAGCAGGCTGCGTCAAAAACGACGTCCTCTTTGCATCGTTTCATTTTCTTTTTTGTCACTGCGGTATTTTCTTTACTCATGTTTTCGTTTCCTCCTACCACAGGCTGTTGCCCGAAAGTTTATCAGATATCGTATTGACAATGATCAGCATAACCATGTTTACGATGGTGTTGAACAGACCGATTGCTGAAGAATACGACATATCGTTGTTGATCAGACCGACCTTATAGACGTAGGTGGAAATGATCTCGGATACGCTGGCATTCAGGTTATTCTGCAGAAGGAAGGCTTTTTCGAAGCCGACGGAAAGAATGCTTCCGCAGTTCATAATCAGAAGAATGGTTGCGGTCGGCATGATCAGCGGAAGGTCGATGTGACGGATCAGCTGTAATTTCGTTGCGCCGTCTACCTTTGCCGCCTCATGCAGCTCCGGGCTGATGCCGGCGAGTGCTGCGAAGTAAATAACAGAGCTCCATCCTGTACTCTGCCATACGCCGGTCCACACATAAATGTGTCTCCAGTAGGCTTTTTTCGCCATGAAGTTGACCGCCGGAATTCCGATTGCTTCCAGTACGTGGTTGATAACACCGACGGACGGAGACAGGAACAGAATGATCATACCGCACATAACTACGGTGGAAATGAAGTTCGGCGCGTAGGTGACGGTCTGGATCACTTTCCGATATCTCTTATGGCGGAAGGAGTTCAGCATCAGTGCCAGGATGATCGGAATCGGGAATGATACAACCAGTCCGTACAGACTCAGGATCAATGTGTTCTTGATAGTGGAAGCAAAGTATGGAGAGTTGAAGAATCTCTCAAAGTAGTACATGCCTACCCACGGGCTCTTTGTGATTCCGGCTGTCGCATTAAAGCGGCGGAACGCGATCTGTACACCATACATCGGAATGTAGCTGAAGATGAATGTCAGGATTACGCCCGGAACACAGAAAAGCCAAAGCGAGATGTCTCTCTTAAAGGCGCGGATGGTGCGGCCTTTTTTCTTTGCTTTTGTTGGTTTCTCTTTCATTTCTCTCTTGTCCTCCCTTTTAAAGGTTTCGTGTTTTCCTTGATTGGAGCATCCCTTGTCGTGAACATTTTGAACATTTTGCTTTCGCATCATCCTCGCATGCTGCTTCTTTTTTGTGCAACTGCCACAATCAAATCTGTTATTTAAGATTTATCCAACACTGTTTTGATGAGTTTATTTTACATTTTGTTTCCTTATTTGTCAATTAATTTTTAAACACAAATATCATTTTGTTACTTTTACGCAATTTAAACCGATACTTTTTAAGCACTTTTCCCATAAATTCTCCTGTTTTTCCATTTGTTTTTCGTTTCACGGCATCGGAGCGTACGATCCATTTATATTTTTATCCATTTTCTGCAAACCAAAAGAAGGAAACTATGTTTCTTTATTTTGTAATATAGTTTCCTTCTTTGTTCATTCTTATTATATTTTTATGTTTTTTCGTCCGTTCTTACATTTCCGTCACGTTCCCGCTCCACCATTTCTCTGCTCCATCTTCAAGCATCAGCTCGTACTCATGGCAGATGACCTCTGGTTTTCCCGGAATCTGGACAAAATTCAGCTCCTCTTTTGTAAGATGGAACACAGCTTCTTTTTTCTCTCCCGGTGCAAGTGCAATTCTCGTAAAGGCTTTCAGCTCTTTGATTCTTGCCACAACGCCGCCGGAACGTTTCCGCACATACAGGCACGGAACGGAAGTTCCGGCCATATTTCCGGTATTTTCCACGGTAAAGGAAACAGAAATACCATTTTCTTCTTTTGTTACGGAAACATCACTGCCGGTAAACGTTGTGTAGGATCTTCCTTCTCCGAAGGTATGCAGCGGCTGGCTTGTCATATCACAGTACGCCGGGGCAACGGAAGTCCGATAATTGTAGCATACCGGGATCTGTCCCACGTGGCGTGGCATAGAAACCGGAAGACGGCCGGACGGATTGCTGCTTCCATAGAGAAGCTCAGCAACTGCCCTGCCTCCCATCGGTCCCGGGTAGAATGCATATAAAACGGCATCGGAAGCATTTTCGATCTTCTCGATACAGTATGCTCTTCCGGCAATTACAACCGTTACCAGTGGTTTGCCAAGGCGGGCAAGTGCTGCAATCAGTTCTTCCTGCGCGGCCGGAATGTGAACCTTCGCGGTGTCCATTCCCTCGCCGCAGTCCATCGAACGGCTGCCCGTTCCCTTCGAGGCTGCTCCGTTTGCATCGAACACAGCTCCTCCAAACCGTGAGGAGGAACCGCCGACAACGGCCACGATCACATCGCTTTCTTCTGCAAGTGCCATCGCTTTTGCTTTTTCATGCTCATCCGCCTCGGAAAAACCGGACCCCATCGCATAAGAGACTTTCACGCCATCCGGTGCTTCCTGCTTCATGCCCTGCAGAACCGTGACGCACTCGCTTTCCGGCACCGGCGGAGTATAATCGCCGAGCATACAGTAACGGTCTGCCGCATGGTAGCCGATCACTGCTACTTTTTTATATTTCTTTGCAAGCGGAAGCACCGTCTTTTCATTTTTCAGAAGCACAGCAGACTCCCGCGCCAGTGCAAGAGATACCTCCGGAATGCCGGCTTCTTCCGGTGAAAGCATGTTTTCCTCCATATAAGGATGCTCGAACAGGCCTTTTTCAAATTTCAGTTTCAGAACGCGGAGCACCGCCTCATCGATCTGGCTCTCTTCCAGAAGTCCCTGATCAACCGCCTCGCCGAGACGGCCAAAGGCTTCATCCCACAGGCTCACATCAACACCGGCCTTTCTTGCCGCAACGGCTGCATGCAGCGTATCCCCCTCTGTGTTTTTCAGGAAATCGACAGCCAGTCCGTCTGCCATCACAATGCCGTCAAAGCCCATCTCACCGCGCAGTACATCGCGAAGCAGCCATGCATTTCTGTGGCAGTACACGCCGTCGATCTCGTTATACGCCGCCATGATTCCTTCCACACCGGCTTCGCAGCACGCTTTTGCAGACGGAAAATGGATTTCACGCAGCTCACGCTCCCCGATTCTCGCCGCACTCGCATTTACACCTCCGGTCGTCTCGCCCTGGGCGCAGAAATGTTTTGCCACGCTGCCGACGCCGGTCGACTGCATTCCGGTCACGGCTGCTTTTGCCATCGCTGCTGCAAGGCATGGATCCTCAGAGTAGCACTCTTCACTTCTTCCCCATCTCGGATCGCGCGCCATATCAAGTGCCGACATCAGCGCCAGCTCCACATGACCGCTCTTTAACTGCTTTCCGCATGCCTTGTAGCCTTCCGAAAGAAGCGCCGGATCAAACGTTGCTCCGGCAGCCAGGTTGACCGGAAGCAGACCTCCTCCGAGTGCCTGATGGCCATGCGGGCACTCGCTGCTCATCATCATCGGAATGCCGAGGCGGGAATGTTCCATGACGTAGTGCTGTACCATATTGTAGGCTTTCGCGGAGAGTTCCGGCACGATTCCGGTCTTCTCGTCCTTATCTGCCCACGGGTCGGCACGGTACAGGCCGTACAGAACCCCCAGTCCGCCCATGCGCTCTACTTCTTCTTTGAATTCGTCGGTCAGGGTAAATTCCTCTCCCTGCCGCTCATAGATCCGGAATCCGTACAGACGCTGATTGAGCTGTCCCACTTTTTCCTTTAATGTCATCCTTCCCAGAAGATCCTTTGCTCTCTCTTCCGGTGAAAGGGCTGTATTCTGATATGCTTCCATCTGATTTTCCTCCTTATATGCTTTCTGCCCGGCCGTTTTCTTCCTGCCGGTGTATTTTTGATCTGTTTCCCCCAAAATTCTCCTATGAAACGGCTTTATTGTATCTCATTTTTTTACTTTTGTCCACAATAAGTTATATTTCGTTCATTTTTGTTCATTTTTCATGTTGAAATTTATTACTTTTAGTGTTATGATACCTTTCGCTACTAAATTTTGCAAATTACAAAGGGAGGTTTTTACTTATGAGCAAAAACATCACGATTCCGGTTCCGGCTGTCCCGTTTGCACCGCCGGTTTATACCTGCCACCGCGCAAAAAAAGAGTTCCATCTGGACGGAAATATCAACAAACCATTCTGGGAGGACGCACCGTATACCGATGAATTTCTGGATATTCAGGGCAGCCACATGCCGCTTCCGCGTTTTGTCACCCGCGCAAAAATGCTCTGGGATGATGAAAATCTTTACGTTGCTGCCGACCTTGCCGGCGATGAAATCTGGGGTCATTTAACAGAACGCGATTCTGTCATCTACTTTGACAACGATTTCGAGATCTTCGTTGACCCGGATTCCGATACGTACCATTACTATGAATTTGAAATGAACGTTCTGAACACGGTATGGGATCTGTTTCTCGCAGAGCCGTACCGCGACGGCGGCAGCGGCCTCAATGGCTACGATATGCACGGCCTTCGCACCGCTGTCCATGTGGACGGTTCCATCAACGATCCTTCCGCTGAAAACAAAGGCTGGAGTGTTGAGGTTGTGATTCCGTTCTCTGCTCTCTACGAATACCAAAAAGAGCGCCGCGCACCGAAAAACGGAGAATTTTACCGTATGAACTTCTCCCGTGTGCAGTGGAATGTGGATGTCAAGGACAACACTTACGTAAAACGCACCGATGAAAACGGAAATGTTCTCCCGGAAGACAACTGGGTATGGGCTCCGACCGGCGTCATCAATATTCATTATCCGGAGCTGTGGGCTTTCGTCTTCTTCTCCGAGGACCGCGAGGATGCTCCATGCGACAGCACCATTCCGGAGGACGAGTATCGCAAATGGGAGCTCCGCAAGCTGTATTACGCAGAAAATATTCTGTTTGAGACAACCGGCTCCTACAGCAGCAGCCTCGATGAACTGCAGAAAACGCTGGATGCGTATGCACCGAACGACTGGAATAAATCTGTAAAAGATCTTGGATATACCATTGAAACCACCAGCCGTACGTACCTGATTTCCTGTCCGAGTGCCGATCGTGCACATCTCCTCCTTCTGTATTCCAACGGAAAGGTTGAAAAAATTACACTTTAAGCGTATAATATCGGTTAGTAGTTAAAATTTGTAACAGGATCGGTTGAAACTATGAAAAAAGTCACTTTACAGGAAATTGCAAATTCCCTGGGCATCTCCCGGACCACCGTCTGGAAGGTGTTCAGCGGACACGAAGGTGTCTCCGATTCCCTGCGCACCAAGGTCATCGCCAAAGCCCAGGAGCTTGGCTATGCCATCCCGGAAGATTTTCAATATCCTTCCAGCGCGGAGGAGACCACGCCGGTCAACATTGCAGTTGCCGTCTGCAGACCGGAAACCTCACTTTTCTGGATGACCATCATCCACCAGATTGCAAAAGTATTTTCAACACACAATGTCAATCTCGTTTACACGTATCTTCCGACTTCGGCGGATAAAACGTATTTTCTCCCGCCCACACTTACAAACGGAAGCGTCCACGGCATCATTGTTCTGAACGTGTACAACGAACGTCTTCTGCGTCTGCTCGCAGAGACACAGATTCCCAAAGTGTTCCTGGACACTTCCTCCCTCGTATCCCCGGATGAACTGAACGGCGATCTTCTCCTGATGGAGAGCCGGAACAGCGTCCGCAATATCACCGCCCATCTTCTCGAGAAAGGACGCACCCTTCCGGGCTTCATGGGTGATATCGGCTACGCACAGTCCAACCGCGAACGCTATGAGGGCTTCTGCCAGGCACTGATGGATGCCGGAAAAACACCGAATCCTTCTCTTTGCCTGACCACACCGCTTGGGATTGACTCCTACCGCGAGGAAATCGATTCTTTCCTTTCCTCCCTTTCCCGCATGCCGGACGCTTTTGTCTGCGCCAGCGACTACGTTGCCTGTATTCTGATGCAGCTTCTTGAAAAGCGGGGACTGCGCGTGCCGGAGGACGTTGCCGTATCCGGCTTTGACAACAATATCGAGGATCTTCTGGCAGAAAATCTGACTACCGTTCAGGTCTTCAATGAGGAGCTCGGCTCCCGCCTGGCGCTTCAGATTCTTTACCGGATCAAATATCCGCACACGCCGCATGAAGTGACGTATCTGGAATCCAAAGTTCTGTACCGCGCTTCCACCGGCGACTGATGCAACCGTTTTTCTAATTTTGCTTTTTGAAAAGACACCGTCTTCCGTTTATTTCGGATCCGGTGTCTTTTTTGTGTTTTCTTTTTTCCGGGAACGCATTGGTTCTGCGCTCCCGGAAGCATTTTCTGTTCTGATTTCTTATTTTGTCGTGCGAATGCGGATGGTACGGATCTCGTACGGTTTGATCGTAAGTGAAATCTCGTTTTCTTTCACATCGATGGCACTCTCTGCCGGCTGCTCCAGCAGATTGGTTTCCTCTGCGGAAAGAATCGCATCTGCGCAGTACAGTGTCACTTTCGTTCTCGCATTCTCCACCTCATACAGACGCACAATGATGCCATCGCCGTCCTCTGCCTTTTTCACGGTCTCAAGCACAACGTTGCGCTTGTCCACGGACAGGAATTCCATACGGTCTTTTTCTGCCGCACTGGAAACAGCTTTTGCCGGCACGTTCAGGTTCAGTGCTTCCTGTACCGTACCTGCCTCGCGCCATGTTCCTGCGTGCGGATACAGAGAGTAGGTAAAGAAATGTTCTTCCTGGTCTGCGGTCAGATTCGGCTCGGTTCCGGATTTGATCAGGGTCTGTGTTATCACACGGTCCTTCATGGAATAGCCGTACTTGCAGTCGTTCATCAGGCTGACGCCGTAGCCTCCCTCGGAGAGATCGGCCCATTTGTGGCCGCATACCTCGAATCTTGCCTGATCCCAGCTTGTGTTGGTGTGCAGTTTTCTTGTCACATTACCGAACTGGATATCGTACGTTGCCTCGTCGCTGTGAACGTCTGCCGGGAAGTGAACTTTGAGCACATGCTCGGCAAATTTCCAGTCAACGTAGGTTTCGAAGTCGATTCTGCGGTCTTTTGCATAGAAGTGGATCTGCTGGCGGATCACGGTATCCATGACCTCACGCTCGATTTCAAGAGTTGCGCGGACCGGACCGTTTTCTGTCCACTCCATGCGGCGCACGCCCTCTACCTTCCAGGATTTCTCGGTGTGGAAGATATCCAGGTTCCATGCACTGTACTGCAGCGGTTTATCCTCATAGATGCGCAGCTCATTGCCGGTTTTTCCGCTCTGCAGCACTTCGCGGTCATTCTCTTTATCAAACAGGGAAGTAAATTCGCCGTTTGCATTGATCTCGATGGTGTAGAACGGTGTCTCAAACGTATAGCCTTCTCCTGCTTCTGTTACGGCAAACGGTGTTTCCACAGCTGCCCCGCTTACCGGACGCAGCACCTGATATCCCTTGGACGGCAGGTTTTCCGCATAAATAACGGCTCCATCTTTCGTCTGCTGTACCGGGTACACGTTCGTTCCGTCGGTCAGTGCCTCTGCGCTGTTTGCGCCAAGCTCTACGATATCGTTTCTCCTGTGCCCCAGCGTGTTCCATACAGTTACGCTCTCGTCCTTCTTCGCACAGAGTGCATTCAGACGCTCACTGATCAGTTCTGCAGATGTTTCTGCAATCTCTGCGTACTCTTTCTTTGTCTGCTCATATACCTCATGGATCGAGGAGCCCGGCAGAATATCGTGGAACTGATTCGTCAGAATCGTCTCCCACATGCGGTTCAGTTCTTCGGTCGGGTATGCTTTTCCGGCGTTTTCAGCCAGAACGGACAGAAGCTCTAATTCCATCATCGCGTACTCGCTCTTGCGGTTGCCGCGTTTGTTGCGTGCCATTGAAGTGTACGTTCCGCGGTGGAACTCAAAATACAGCTCTCCGATCCAGGTTGGGAGGCGTTTGCTGTCTTTTACTTTCTCATGCAGTTCGTCGAAATACGTTCTCGCAAATGCCTGGCGTACTTTCGGCACACCTTTGATGCCTTTTTCCATACGCTTGGATGTCTCGAGCATCGTTCTGGTCGGACCGCCGCCGCCGTCTCCGTAGCCGTAGCTGATCAGGATATCGTTGTTGATGTCCTTGTTCTGGTAGCGGTCCCATCCGCCCATGATCGCGTCCGGGTGCAGCATACCGTTGTATGTCGTAAAGAAGCTGGTCTCCGGCTGGCCGACGCCGAGCGTTGTGATCATATGGGTGAAGACTTTGCTTCCGTCGATACCTTCCCAGTTCATCGTATCGTACGGCACTTTGTTGAACTCGTTCCATGCCAGCTTTGTCGTCATGAAGTAGTCGATTCCGCATTTTTTCAGAATCTGCGGCATCGCTGCGCTGTATCCGAAGACATCCGGCAGCCACAGGATCTTGTTGTCCACGCCGAACTCTTCTTTGAAAAAGCGTTTTCCGAACAGGAACTGGCGCACGAGGGACTCTCCTGAAGTCAAGTTGCAGTCTGCCTCAACCCACATGCCGCCTTCCGGCTCCCAGCGTCCTTCTTTGACTCTCTGACGGATTTTCTCGTATACTTCCGGGTGTCTTTCCTTTACAAAGCTGTAGAGCTTCGGCTGGCTTGACATGAAATGATAGTTCGGATACTCCTCCATCAGTTTTAATACCGTTGCAAAGCTTCGGCAGGATTTCTGGCGAACCTGGTCAATCGTCCACAGCCATGCCACATCAATGTGGGTGTGGCCGATGCACGTTGCCACAACTTCGTCCCAGCCGCCCATTTTTTCATAGATCTCTTCCTGGATGCATTTTTCTGCCTCTTCGATGGAAGCGTAGAACTCTTTACTGTACGGCTTGCGCAGGTCCAGCAGATTGATCGTGTTGGTCAGTGCGGTTTCGAGATCCAGACGCGTTTTATTATCCTCGTCCATACGGTTCAGGCCCTGCATCGGAACGATGAGGTCGTAATAGATCTCCTCGATTTTCGCATCATGCTCCTCAAGGTCTGCCAGCAGACGGAACTCGCTGTGCAGCGTTCCGGTGTAGGACTGCAGGTCAAGCTGGATTTTTTCACCGGCCTTTGCATTTTCTCTTACAAGTACTTCGCGGTGGTTGATATCCATACCCTGGATCACTTCGCCGTTTGCAAACAGCAGGAACTGCGGGTTTCTTCCGTCATCCCATTCGTCCAGTCCTGCATGGACTCTCATCCAGAGATTTTTTCCATCGAAGCTCTCCGGAATGGTGATGGTGGTGCGGAACCAGTAATGTTTGTCCGGTCCGTACCAGCGGTCATTGACCGTATCAAACGATGTCCACGGCTCTTTTGATGCATCGGCCTCTGCCGGTGTGATATAGCATCCATTTTTCACCTGCATATCGGTGATTTTAATTTTCTGTGAAATCGAAAGTCTTGCCAGTTCCTGGCAGATTACGTTCACACGCTCTTTTACAAATTTCATAGTGCCTCCTTATGCTGTCCATGGGGTCATTTTTAAAAAGAAAGTCCGCCGGACCTGCAGGCTTCTTTCACCCGTAAGCCCGGCGGACTTGTCGCTTTTTAAGTTATCTTATAAATCAAAGGCTATTCTCTTTCACATAGTTCAGCAGCTCATCTACGGTTGTGAATGCCATACCGGTTACAGTATCTGCGCATCCGTAGTAGATAGTGATTCTTCCGGTTGCTGCATCGCTTAAGGTTGCGCACGGGAATACTACGTTCGGAACATCACCCATGCACTCGTACTGGGTGATCGGAGCCATAATATAGTCTTTCGTTCTGTATTTTACTTTCCACGGCTCGTCGATATCAAGCAGTGCGCATCCCATACGATATACGTATCCGTTGCAGGTTGTGATAACGCCGTGGTAGATCAGCAGCCATCCCTCATCTGTTTCGATCGGAACCGGGCCGGCACCGATCTTGGTGCACTGCCATGCAGACTCATCGCCGCGGACCGGGCTCATCATGTGACGGTGTCTTCCCCAGAATTCCATATCTTTACTCTGGCTGACAAAGATATCGCCGAACGGTGTATGGCCGTTGTCGCTTGGACGGCTCATCATCATGTAGTAGCCGTTGATCTTTCTCGGGAACAGCACGCCGTTACGGTTGAATGGAAGGAATGCGTTCTCAAGCTGAACGAATTTCTTGAAGTCATAGGTGTAAGCAACAC
Organism: Blautia sp. AM23-13AC; assembly: GCF_003435675.1. NCBI lineage: Bacteria > Bacillati > Bacillota > Clostridia > Lachnospirales > Lachnospiraceae > Blautia > Blautia sp. AM23-13AC. The sequence goes on from NZ_QTUL01000010.1 coordinate 71,693, forward strand.
CGATGGTCGGGCCGTGATAGCCGTTGCACCAGGTTACATAGTATTTGTCGTCGATTTTGCAGACACGCGGGTCATAACGGTACTCTCTTGTCAGAATCTCCTCGTCAGCGCCCTCAAATTTGATCGGTTCATCCTCGATCTCCCAGTGGATACCGTCTTTACTTCTTCCAACGAAGATGTCCATGCTGATGGAACGGCTGTCGCAGCGGAATACACCTACGTATCCGTCCTCGAACGGTACGACTGCGCTGTTGAAGATACTGTTGGAACGTTTCTGCTCGTAACGGCCGATGATCGGGTTCTGATCATAGCGCCATACCGGCATGTGCTCTCCTGCTGGTTTTTCCTGCCAAGGCATATCCGGCAGATTGTTTCCGATGATTTTACTCATGATTGTTTCCCCCTGTGAAAATTATTTTTTTCTTTCTCTCTTGTCACGCCATACGGACATTTTTGATCTTTCGATCCGATACTTCTATCTTCGTCCATTTCTGCGCAAAAGTCAAGTGTTTTTGTTCACTTTTATGTAAATTTTCGTTTTCTTTGTTACTTTTTATCGTTCATTTATTTTCTATTTGTGTTCATCTTTGTTCACAAATGGATTTTTTCTATTTTTCGTACGGTTTTCTTCCCCGCAGAATGTCGGCATACCAGAATACAATCTCTGAAATGTGGTGCAGATCGCCTTCTTTGCTGATGCTTCTCCAGGACGCTTTATACTTCATAAACCAGGTTTCCAGCCGTCCCGCAAGTGCCGCGCAGGCTGTCTCATCCTTTTCTTTTCCAAGCTCAATGTCACACATTCTCGCGCCCGTCTCATTCCAGATGTCAATCGCTTCCATCGTGAGTTCCAGCACCGGAACCATTGGACGGCAGGATTCTTCCAGAGCACCGGCTGTCTTTTTCAGTTCTTTTTTCAGAGCCGCAATTGTTTCCTTTGCAGCTGCACGCTTCGCCTCATCTTGGATTCTCGCGTCAAACAGCGCATTCCGGTTGTTCGGATGACCGAGCACTTTTTCCTCGTAAACGACGTTGGCATCCCACCAGTCAAAGATGGAGCATTCTGCCGTTTTTGCCATATAGGAAACGAATTTTCCGCTCCGGTCGCCGTAGGCCAGACGGGAAATCTGTTCATTCAGCTCCTCAAAGCTGTCGGTATCGTCTCCCCAGGAGAAGACGGCTCCATAGATCATGCCAGGAAGGGAAAAGTCCGGCTGATTGATGTGGCCGCAGTCACCCCAGTCTGTGTTCAGAACACCTTCCGCATGGTATTTTCTCGCATAGCCGCACATCCGTGCGATATTTTTGTAGCTGTTCTCCACCAGGTTCATCCACTGGTTCCAGCCGCCGACCCCAGGACAGAGATACTGTCTTGCACCAGCTTCCGCCATCACTTTTGCCTCATGCTCTCTCTGCTCGGCTGCATAGCCCCAGGTCAGGCAGACGGTTTCCTCTGGCAGCTCTTTGATCAGCTCCGGCTGTGCGCAGATGATATCGCCCCAGAACATCGGCTTTTTGCCTTTTGCCACGAGAAACTCGCAGAGCTCTTTTACATAGTCGATATACAGGCGGTGAACGCCTTTCTCGTCTGCCAGCGGTTTCGATTTTCCTTTTCCAAGGTCGAACGTTTCGTCCGCGCAGATGTTGAATTTATCCGTGGCAAAAAGCGCCATGTACTCCTCGATCATGGCCTTGATCAGCTCGATCGCTCTGCCGCCGGAGACATCCACCGTGTGATGCTGCATCCGGTCCCAGAAGGAAAACGGCTCTTTCCAGCTGTCTGGGAATTCACAGAGGTCGCCATAGCTCTTTGTGGAGAGCAGCATGTACAGATGGCCGAACGTTGCGATCGACGGCACCAATTCGATATGAAGCTTTGCGCAGTACGCATCCAGCTCGCGGATTTCCTCTGCCGTAAGCGGCGTCTCATCGCGCCACATCTCGGAAAGTCCGGAGAACAGATACGTGTGCTCCACATAGAGCTGCAGCTGGTTCAGCTTGTAGTACGCCATGCGGTCTGCCACCTGTTTTAAATAGGAAAGTGTCAGCACACGGCCTCTCGTCTCATCGAGATAATAGCCGCGCACCGGCAGATCCGGCTCATCCTCGATCCGCACGGCAGGAAGCAGTGCACCGTATTCGTGCATCACCTGGCACAGCGTCTGCACACCGTAGAGCACGCCGGCTCCGTCTCCGCCCTGGATGCGGATTTCCTCCTCTGTCACCTGCAGCACATACTGCTGGCTTTTCCTTGTCTCATCCAGTTCCAGTACAATCGCGCCGGTCTCTTTTCTTCCCGGAACGCCGTATCCGATATCGTACTGCATTCCGGTTTCCTTTTTGATTCCCTTCTGCAGCACTTTCGCATACGTATCCCCATTTCCCAGCAGTCTGCCATCCAGTACAATTCTGCCGTCATAGCAGAGTGCATGTTCCCCCGTCAGGAGTTTTACCTCTTTTGGTTTTGGTAAAAATTTCATTTTCCTTCTCCTCTTGTTTTTTGTTTTCTTTGTAACCATAGAACTTTCACTGAACGTTAAGTAACATTTTGAAACCACTTTTCTCTTCTCCCCCATCCTACCATATTTTTTCCACATATTCCACAATAATTTGTAATTTTCTTCAATTTTTTTCAAAATTTCTTCCTGTTCTGCTCTTTTATATGTAAAGTAACTTTTGTTTCCCATTTTCATTCCGGAACAAAATCTGTTTTTTCGGATGAATGCGATCATCGGCTTTACCGCTCTGGCTGCCGCCCACGTCAATCAGCCGGACCAGGTGCAGGAATACCTGAACAAGATTTCCACCTCCGGCCAGCACCTTTTTCCGCCTGAACCAGATTCTGCTGAATTTGCTGAGCAATGCCACGAAATTCACACAGAACGGCAGCACCATCATTGTCCGTATTATTCAGAAACCGTACTATAAAAAAGGGTATGCGCTCTACGAATTCCACGTCCGCGACAACGGCATCGGCATGAGCCGGGAATTCCAGGAGCACCTCTTTGAATCGCTTACACGCGAGGAGACTTCTACGGTCAGCGGCATTCAGGGTACGGGACTTGGCATGGCGATCAACGTCAGCCATATGGTACAGGAAATCGCGATGGAGCTCCTTTCGAACGCCGGATTTTCCGTCAGCCTTGCAGACGACGGCGATGTTGCCGTTGAGACGCTCCGCACCGCAGCGCCGGATCAGTTCGATCTGGTGCTGATGGATATTCAGATGCCGAAACTCGACGGATACTCTGCAACGCGCCAGATCCGCACGCTGGACAGCGCCATTGCCAAAGTGCTTGGCTGATTCCCCTTTCTTATCTGCCGGAACCGTGAATTTTCTCTTACTCGAAAAAGAGGAGAAAAAGTTCACGGCTCCGGCAGATTTTTTCTTGCATTCTTTCGGGGAAGTGTGCTAGAGTGAAGGTATCATATTTTATAAGAGGTGCTTATTTTGGATATTAATTACGAGTTATATAAGGTTTTCTATTACGTTGCCACCACACTCAGTTTTTCCGAGGCCTCCAAGCTGCTTTTTATCTCGCAGTCGGCGGTCAGCCAGTCGATCAAGGTACTGGAGAAAAAGCTTGGAATCACGCTCTTTATCCGCAGTACAAAGCGCGTGCAGTTAACGCCGGAGGGAGAAACGCTGCTGCGCCACGTAGAGCCTGCGATCAACCTGATTGCGCGCGGTGAAGCACAGATTATGGAAGCGGGAACGCTTGGCGGCGGCCAGCTCCGCATCGGCGCGAGCGACACAATCTGCCGCTATTTCCTTGTTCCGTACCTGAACCGTTTCCACCGCTCCTTTCCGAATGTCCACATCAAGGTGACAAACCAGACTTCGACCCAGTGCGTCGATCTGCTGGAATCCGGCCAGGTGGATTTCATCGTGACCAATTATCCAAACTCGCATCTTTCCAGCCGTCTTCAAACGATTCCGATTCATTCGTTCCACGATATCTTCATCGCAAACGGCGAATATTACCCGGAACTGGAAAACAGGCCGGTTCACTTAAAAGAGCTGCTGCAGTACCCGATTCTGATGCTCGACCGCAAGAGTACGACGAGTGAGTTCCTGCACAGCCAGTTTCAGCGGTTCCAGCTCGACCTCGTGCCGGAAATTGAGCTTGGCAGCAACGATCTTCTGATCGACCTGGCGAGTATCGGCCTTGGCATCGCGTTTGTGCCGGACTACTGCCTTGTAAAAGAGACGGCGGCCTTCCAGCTCGACCTCGTGGAGGAGCTTCCGCCGCGCCAGCTTGTCGTTGCCCACAGCTCCCATCTGCCGATCCCGCAGGCGGCAAAAGAGTTCATGAGCATGCTGGAAAAAGGCGCCGAATAACTTTTTCCGATCTATACGTCAAAAGAGGCAGGATCCTCAAGAAATTTTTCTGGATCCCTGCCTCTTTTTCTGTTTTTATGATCCGTTCTGGATTTACTGCTCGCTGCCGTCTTTCTGCACCGGTTCGGATGCTTCCGCTTTTTCCGGGCTTTCTGCATCCGCTGCTGCCTTTCCGGCTTCTGCTTTCAGATACTCTTTGAGCTCTTCCGGGCTGGAGATCTGAATGTTGCGGTTTACTTTTGCATCGTATGTATCGGCTCTCATGATTTCGGAGAGATCGACACCGGTCGCCTCTTTCATCGACTCAAACAGCTTTGCCATCACCACCGGCACATTGCCCGCTACGGAGCCGATGCCGTTGTCTTCGCTTCCGCCGCCGATGATCGTAATCTTGTCGATCTGGCTGAGCGGCTCTGCGATCTTTCCGGCGATCTCCGGCAGAACCTTGATCATCATCTCTGCCATTGCGGCTTTGTTGTAGCGCTGGTAAGCCTCGGCTTTCTTCTCCATACCTTCGGCCTCTGCAAGTGCCTGGGCGCGGATAGATGCGGCTTCCGCCTCACCTTTTGCCTTGATACCGAGTGCTTCCTGCTCCATCGCATAGCGCTGGGCTTCTGCCTGGGCTTTCTTTGCCTCCGCCTCGCGGATTTTTTCGAACTGGTCTGCCTCTGCGTCTTTCTGACGGCGGTACAAATCTGCCTCTGCCTGCTGCTGTTTTGCGTAACGCTCGGCCTCGGCTTTCTTCTTGACTTCTGCCTCGAGGGATTTCTCGGTTACTTCTACTTCTCTGGCACGGAGCTCAACCTCACGCTCCTGACGGGCGATGTTCGCATTCGCGGAAGTGATTTCCAGCTCTTTTCTCTGCTGCTCTTCCTGAATCTTGTACGCTGCATCTGCCTCTGCCTTTTTGATATCGGACTCTTTTTTCAGCTCTGCCGACTTGATTGCCAGATCGTTGTTTTTCTTTGCGATCTCGGTCTCGGCAAGAACGCGCTCATCGTTCGCCTCTTTATTTGCACGCGCCTGGGCAATTTTGATTTCTTTCTCGGAATTGGCACGGGCGATCGCCGCAGATTTCTTGATTTTTACGATATTGTCGATACCGAGGTTTTCAATGACCTGATTGGAATCAACGAAATTCTGTACGTTGAAGCTGATGATGTCAAGTCCCATCGCAGCCAGGTCCGGTTCTGCATTTTCTTTGACCAGCTCCGCAAACTTCTGGCGGTCGGAAACCATCTCTTCCAGACGCATCTTTCCAACGATCTCACGCATGTTTCCTTCAAGGACTTCTCTTGCAACCTTGGCAATATATTCGCTGTCGCGGTTCAGGAAGTTCTGGGATGCTTTCTGAAGCTTCTGCGGTTCGTCCCCGACTTTGATGTTGACGGCTGCATCCACCTGAATATTGATGTAGTCAGCGGTCGGCACGGCGTCGCTCGTCTTCACATCGATCGCTACCAGCTTCAGACTCAGCTTGTCCAGCCGCTCAAAGAATGGGAGCTTGATGCCGGCTTTACCGATCAGGATCCGCTGGCCTTTTTGGAAACCGGAAATAATAAATGCGGTATCCGGCGGCGCCTTCACATAACCGCTCGCCAGAATGGCAAGAATGATCACCACAACAGCGATCACGGCAATCATGGTTGCATGTTCGAATACAAATTCCATCTTGTTTCCTCCCTTTTTTCTGCGGATGCTTTTCGCTCCGCGTTCTGCTTTTGTGTCTGTGTTATTTTCACTATAGCATTTTTTGCGGGATAAATACAACTGCATTATTATTACGATTTTGTAAGATTTCTGTTCGGGCAAAAACAATCCGCTGGAGCAGATTCTGATATGCCTTGCAACAAAAAAACGAAGGAGCTTCTTTTTACAGAAACTTCTTCGCCTTTCCTTTTTTTCACTGATCCTGCTCTTATGCTCTTTCGACAATCTTCTCCAGCGCTTTTGTGATCGCTGCTTTCAGCTCCGTCTGATCTGCCGGTGTCTTGACGGCCAGCTGACGGATCAGTGCTGTTACGTGATCGTCTCCAACATCACCAAGGCTCGTAACGGCCGCGATTTTTACGTCTACATCGTCTACTTCCAGAAGAGAAGTCAGAATATTAACAGAACCATCATTTCTCGAAGCTGCACAGGCTTTTGCAAGCGCTACCTGCGTTGTCTTGTCCGAATCCAGATACTGTTTTCTTAATTTGTCCCATTTTCCTTTTTCCACCATTTTTTTCAGCTTGTCTTCCGATGCCTCTTTTGAACCAAACATTGTAAATCCTTCTTTCTTTTTGCTCTTATTTTTGGTGGATGCAGCAACTGCCGCGGCGAATCAAAAAGGTTCGTAGTGTTTTTGCTGTCGTCCCTGTCATGTCCGCCACATTGTAACCATGCTCTCGTCCATAACAGAAATTATACTCCTTTTCTTCTGGTTTTTGAACAGAAATACTATAAAGTTTTTATAAAAATTGTTACTTTTTCACATTTTTTTCTTGTTGTTCTGCTTTTTATTTCAGATATCCCGTATATTCCGCCGTATGCAGCAGTTTATTGGCGTTTTCCACGCGCTCCTTGGTCGGCGGGTTGATGCCTTCGAGTTTGTATGGGATTCCTAAGGTTTCCCATTTGAATACGCCGAGGGTGTGGTATGGGAGAACCTCTACGCGCTGTACGTTGTGCAGGCTGTGTAAAAACTCATCGAGGCGAATCAGGTATTCATCGTAGTCGCTGCGTTCCGGGACGAGGACGTGGCGGATCCAGACTGGTTTGCCGATCTCGTCAAGGTAGCGCGCCAGATCGAGGATGTTCTCGTTGGTGCAGCCGGTCAGCTCTCTGTGCGCCTTGTCGTCAATCAGCTTGATATCGAGCAGCAACAGGTCGGTGTATTTCATCAGCTCATTAAATTTGCTGAAATACGGCTCCTCTCTTGTGAACGGATTTCCACTGGTATCCAGCGTTGTGTGAACGCCGTTCTTTTTTGCCTTGCGGAACAGCTCGATCAGGAAGTCGATCTGCAGCAGCGGTTCTCCGCCGCTTACAGTAATGCCGCCCTTTTCGCCCCAGTAATTTTTGTAGCGGAGCGCCTTTTTCAGCACCTCATCCGCGGTCTGCCAGTCGGCATCTTTCGTCGTCCAGGTGTCCGGGTTGTGGCAGAACTGGCAGCGCATGTTGCAGCCCTTCACGAAAATCACGTAGCGTACGCCAGGTCCGTCGACGGATCCGAAGCTCTCGATCGAATGGATCGCGCCCTTTACCGGGCCATTGTTATTCTGATTCATTTCACTCATATTTTTTCCTCTTCTTTCCAACTTACTATCTTTCTATTTTTCTGTATTTTCCGGTCAAATTTCAGGGTTCTGCTTGATTATACGGAAATCCGCGGTTCTTTTCAAGGCATTTCCATGTACAAAATCGAACACATGGCAGAATAAAAATTTGGTTTGCTATATTGCATTACGATATAGTCTGTGTTATGATCTACTCAACAAGGAGGTGTTCATATGAATCCACAACTCAAAAAGGGCGTCCTCGAGCTCTGTGTCCTCTCCCAGCTGACAAAAGAGGACAAATACGGCTATGAGCTGACAGACGCCATTTCCCGCGAAATGTCCATCGCCGCAGGAACGCTCTATATGATTTTAAAACGACTCAAGGAAGCCGGTTACGTGGAAACGTATCTGCAGGAATCCGCATCCGGCCCTGCCCGGAAATATTACCATCTGACTGAAGCAGGAACAGCTTATCAGCAGGAGAAAAAACAGGAATGGCTGGATTTCACCCAGCAGATTAACCGACTGATTTCAGATGAAACGATCTGACGATAGAAAGGAAAATCATGATGAATACAACGTATGAAACTTATATGAATACATTGAAACAGGGCCTTGCATCCTTTGATTCTGCCGCCGCAGAGGAAATTTTAAACGATTTCGAATCCCATTTCGCCGACGCCCGCAGCCAGGGTCTCTCCGATGAGGAAATCTGTGCGGAACTCGGCAATGTCGACGATGTCCTCGAATTTTTCCGTCAGGAATATGCCACAACGGAGCAGCCTGTTGCAAACGTGCTGCCACAGGAGAAAACCCACTCCAATTCTGAAGAAACACATCCGAACTACCCGTACGACCCTTCCACCGCCATCACCGCTATGGAAATCTCCCTGCGGAACGCTTCTGCCAACTTTGCTCCGGGCACTTCCGCTTCGGTTGAGTTTGACTTTTCCGGCGACTTCGATCCGGACCGCTTCGAAGCAGGCATTGAGGGCAATACGTTCTGTCTGCGAGAGAAAAAGCTCATCCCTTCCGTATTCTGGAAACATCTTTTCTGCAATAATCACCAGAAAGAGGTGTTCTCCTTCCAGGTGCCGTCCACCGTACAGAAGCTGACGCTCCGCTCTTTGAACGGCGCGGCCGGGCTTGATACCCTCTCCCTTACTACGCTCGAAATTTCCGCCACAAACGGCAAAATCACCGGCGATTCCCTTTCCGCATCCAGCTGCCGCATACAGGCTGCGAACGGAAAGATCGTCCTGACCCGTCTGCGCACAGACAGCCTCGATGTTTCCGCCACAAACGGCAGACTTGAAATCACCGGCGGCTGCTCCCGCGCATCCTTAAACAGTGTCAACGGCAAAGTCCTCTTCGAGGGAACCTGTTCCGAGTCCCTGACAGCAAAATCCGTCAACGGTTCCGTGAAACTCCATCTCCCGCACGACCTTGCCGATGCGTCCATTCATGCATCCACGACAACCGGAAAAATCCGCCTCGTCTCCAATGGAAGAACGGATTCCTACACAAAAACATTCACCCACTCCGGTATTTCTGCATTCACCATTCAGGCAAGTACCGTCAACGGAAATATCCTGCTCTCTGACTTGCCGGCAGAAGACTGACAAAAAAAGAATGGACTGGATAAAATGTTTTTCTTTAGTCGACTGATATGTAAGAAGGACACTGACTACAAAATCAGTGTCCTTCTTTCTTCCTTTACATATATTTCATAATAGTCGGCAATAATACATTCATATCTATTGGTTTTGCAACATGATCATTCATGCCACTTGCCAAAGCCATCTTCTTATCTTCTTCAAACGCATTTGCTGTCATTGCAACAATTGGAATCTGCGATTTGTTACCGTCTTTCAGTTCTCGAATTCTCCTGGATGCTTCATATCCGTTCATAATCGGCATCTGAATATCCATCAGAATCAGACTGTAGTAATTTTGCTTTGCTTTGTTAAACATATCAATACATGCAACGCCGTTCTCCGCTCTTTCTATCATGATTCCCTCTTCCGTCAAAAGTTCCGTTGCAATTTCTGCGTTCAAGTCATTATCTTCTACCAGAAGAACCCTTTTTCCTTCCAGTTTTTTGATATTCAACTGACCGTCTGCATGTTTCGGATTCCTTTCTTCCGCATTTGCTATTTTTAATGGAAGCGTGATTGTAAAAGTAGAACCTGCTCCCGGTTTGCTCTGAACTGTGATCTTGCCATTCATTAAATCCACCAGTTTCTTCACGATTCCCATGCCAAGTCCGCTACCTTCTATTCCGCTGTCTGACGAAGATCGTTCCTGTGAAAATGATTCAAAAATATGTTTTTGGAATTCTTCTGACATTCCGATTCCGTTGTCTGCTATGATAAGCTCTAATACACTCCAACCTTCTTTTTCGCCGGGATATTGGTTCAATGTACAGCTTATGTTACCGCCTTCACCCGTGTATTTCACAGCATTACTCAAAATGTTAATCGTAATTTCAGATGATCTTGCATCATCCATATACAGGTATGGATATCGAATGTTCTTATTGACTTTCAGTGTTTGATGTTTTTCTTCTATCGGTTTCCTAAACATATCAATACATAAATCAAAGTTTTTAGAAACATCTGTTATTGTTTCATCCAGCGTTGCCTGGTTGTTTTCGATTCGTGCTAATTCAAGAATGTTATCAATCAAATGCAGCATTTTCTTTCCGCACAATAATATTTTTTCAAAGTAATCCTCTAATATAGTTGGCTCCTTTAAATGTTTCTCTCCCAATTCTGCATATCCAATGATTGCATTCATAGGGGTACGAATATCATGAGACATATTAAACAGAAATGTTGATTTTGCTTTATTAGCTGAATCGGCCAGTCTTGCAGCTTCCTGCAACAGTTTTTGCTGTTTCTGCTCATTTTCTTTTTGCTTCTTATATACAGAATATCCACAGGTACATAATATTACCAAAATACACGCTGTAATGCATCCCAGTACAATACTTAACTTATTCGTCTTCTCAACCATTCCATATGCTTTCTGCATATCCATTTCTATGCAGAAAGCACCTATCACTTCATTAGATTCATCTTCCGCTGTCACAGGATAACAGGCTGTAAAAATAGGTCCCCATGTTGTATCAACAATATCCTGAGAATATACTGTTTTTCCAGAAAGTGCTTTTTCTATATAAGGAACCATCTCCTTTTCAATCGGATCTCCTGGATGTCTGACGTCACCAGCCGATGGATCCAGTCCGTCTACAACGTAAATCAATCTACCGTCTTCATTTCTGGTTGCTGTGTAAATATATCTCGTAGAATTCAGCGTTCTGATTTCATTCATATATGTCGACATATTCTTGAATAGTTCTGTATTCTCATCAGCTTTACTTTTTATTTCATTAAAATCTTTTCGTCCCAGTCTGTCATTTACCAGCTTATGAACCGCATCTGCACTGGAAATATCTCGTTCAATTTCTGTTTTCAGAGCAGTTTTGGTATATGCTTGTTGTAAAATAAAAGTATATGCGACAACAGCCAAAATCACCATTGCCAGAAGGAATACCAACCGTCCCTCAAAAATTTTCCAATGATTTACCGGATTTTGATCTTTTCTTTTTTGTTTTATATAGTTATTTTTCATCATCGTATTTCACATGCCTTTTATCTAATTTTAATTTAATACAAAAACGTCTCAACTCTTCACGTATTTTACAAACATGGGTTACATTTCCAGACTCATCCCTTTTTTTACAGTAAAAAGCATTCTGTGCCAACTGCCATCACACATACGGTATTCTGTGGAAATGCATTCTTCCGCCTTCAATCTTGCTGAAAGTGTAGAGATATCCAGAAATGGACGGATCAGCGAGCGGTATTCAGATGCAGCCATTGTATCACAAAACTGATACAGTTTCTGTTCTGTCATAACAAAATCCTCTCTCTATGTTTCCTGTCTGCTTATCCCATGCACCTAGAAGGCTCCTGATTGCTGCGGTTGCCTCATAATCATTCATGACAGGCATTTTGCTTTCTCAACTCTTCGCTTATGGTCTGCTTAATTTTTTCATCATCCAACGGCTTTGCAAGATGTGCGTTCATTCCTGCTTCCATACACCTTTCGGCATCTTCCCTGAATGCGTTTGCAGTCATAGCAATGATAGGGATAGTTTTTGCATCTTGCCGCTCCAGAGCTCTTATTGTTCTTGCAGCTGTAAGACCATCCATCACCGGCATCATAACATCCATCAAAATAACATCATACGTTCCCGGTGCGGAAGCTTCAAAGTGCTGAACAGCTTCTAACCCATTGTTCACTGTTTCTACTTTAGCACCATTTTCCGTCAGCATGAATTCTGCTATTTCCGCATTCAGCTCATTATCTTCAACCAGCAATATCCTGATATCTGATATATCTGCATCAAAATCTTCTTTTTCTTCTGACCGTGCATTCGTATCAATTTTAAATGGAAGTATTACAGTAAAACAGCTTCCTTCACCAAGCTTGCTTTCAACGGTTATGGTTCCGCCCATCTTTTCTACAAGTTGTTTCACAATAGGCATTCCCAGACCTGTCCCATTATAATCAGAACGTGGGGAATTATCTGCCTGTACAAATGGAGTAAACAATTCATTTTTTATAAATTCTTCTGACATTCCAATTCCATTATCTTTTATTTTAAATTCACATGTCATGTGATCTTCTGATCTTTCAATCGTTCTCATACTCATGTAAATAAAACCATTCACCTTATTGTACTTCATACTGTTTGTAAACAGATTCATCAATATTTTTTTCAGATGAACTGCATTGCTCCAAACATATATACCACTGTAATCATCATGTTCTCCTATAACATGAAGTCCTTTTTCTTCTGCCTGAAAGTATAGCGACTCCGTGATTTCTTTACATACCTGATCCAGATTGATGGATTCATCACTAAAAACCACGGTATTCGATTCTAACTTTGCCATATCCAAAACATCATTTACCAATGATAATAGCAGTTTCGAAGACTCATTTATTTTATTCAGGCAATCTTTTGTCCGCTCACCATCATTTCCGCTTTTTTCAAGAATTGTAAGCATGCCCATAATGCCATTGATCGGTGTCCTGATGTCATGAGACATGTTATTTAAAAAGGAAGTCTTAGCCTTATTGGCACTCTGTGCTTCTACAAGTGCATTTTGTAATTCCTGCTGTTTTTCTTCAAGCTCCTGATTCAGCTTCAATGCCTGCTCAGCAGACTTCTTGGATTTTTCTTCCGCACGTTTTGATTTTTTCAAAGAATCAAGAATTATACACAGGACAACAAAAATAGAGATTCCAACTATGAGTGAGACAGCCAGTAAATTGTCCTGAATAAAATCCTTCGCTGTAACTTTTCGTGAAGAAGCATTATACGAAACTACTGCACCTGAAAATTGAGTTGTAGGCATAGATGTCAGTGTTTTATTCAGAATGGACAAAAGAACCGGTTCTCCCTGCCGAACAGCAAATGGAACATCGGCTTCTTTTGTCAGGAAAACACTATGAAGCTTATTATTTTTCAAATAGTCAGAAACAGTACCTGAACTGCTTACAATGCAATCTGCCTCCCCTTTCTGCATCGCTTTTACTGCTGCATCTGATGTCCCATATTCTATAATCTCCCATTTTGGATAATTGTATGAAAGATATGCCTTCAATGAAAAATTATCTTTTTCAACGGCAACTGTATTCTCTTTATTTTCATCAAAAGAATCCTTTGCCGTAATTGCTGCCATATTGAGAGTCAATAGCGTATCCGACAAAGCAACTCCTTTTGTTTCTGCAAAGTATGGATTCTGGTTTGTATGAAAAATCAGGTCTATTTTTCCATCCTGCAATGCCTGAAGCAGTTCACTTCTTGTATCATACCCCTTTAATTCAAATTCCAGAGTCTGACCTTGCAGACAATTTTCTGCAAGATCCACATAATCTGTGATAACACCTGTCAATTTGCCTGTTGATGGATCTACACTACTGATACCTCCATCCTGATTCAGATACCCTATCCTGATTGCTCCATGCTGCCCGATCCACTCCCTTTCTTCTTTTGAAAGAAACGAGCTGCTCTGTGCAGAAAGATAACGCCTGTAGAGATCATCAGTGTAAAATGGGTTGTCATCCTTGATTCTGCGCATAGCACTATCCAATGCTTCTTTGATATCCGGACGTTCTGGATTTATAGCGAAATAGATTTCTGTCTCTCCAATACTTGTAATCGGTGAAATATCCGATTCTTCCCAACGGGATTCTTCTACCGAAACAAAGCAGTCAATTTCGTGTTTCGACAGTTTGTCCATAACTTCTGCGGTATTAGAAACATTGACATGCTGCGTATGCAGACCATACTTTAACTCCCATTCGTTAAGCACATCCTCCGTTATATTATCTTTAGACACACCAATATTTTTTCCCTCAAAAGAATCCAAATTTCCTGCTGTAAGATCCATATTGGATGCATCCGTATAGATGTAGTATTTCTCTTCCCCCATAGGCATATCGGAAAAAAGCATATTTTCAGCACGTTCGTCTGTATAGGAAATGCCACCAAGAATATCAATTTCTCCATTTTCCAACTGTGTAAAGCAGTTTTTCCAATCACTTGTTATGTATTTATATGTCCATCCTGCATAACCTGCAATATCTTGAAGATACTCATAACCATAGCCGCTTCTTTCTCCCTTTTCATTGACTACATTATAAGTTTCCTCAAAAGATCCTACCCGAATAACATGATCAGAATTTTCTTGGGCAGATGTGGAAACAGGAAAAACAACCAAACATATCATTATGCAAAATATAAAATAACAAAATTTGAAATTTCTTATATTCTGTACTAATTTGCACTTCTTCATCTTTCTCCCACCCTCCAGGCTACAGTCGCTTGCTTGCTTGCAGATTTTAATTTTACATTCATTAATGTTCAATACCCCCACAACATTTTTATAAATATCTTTGCGACAGCTTCTGCTGTACTTTTACTATAATTATACTCTACAGCCAACTTGTGTCAATTTACTAACAGAGTAATTACATTCTTTTACTCCTTAATCTTGCTATTACTCTCCCCACAAATAGAGCCGAACTAGAGTCATTCGATAAAACAAATGCCGAAAACCCGCATAAATACAGGCTTTCGGCATTTTAGTCCGTTACTCGAACTCCTTTGCGGACTGCGTTTCATGACACGCAAAGGCTGTTATTAGAAGTTTATGTTTCGAATATGCGTTCTGATTTTGTGTTTTTCGCACCGCTTATGAAGAAATAAACTCCAAAATAACTCCATTTTACTCTTTATTATTTTGTTGTTCTTCTCTTGCGTACAGGAGATCCAATGCCTGACATACAACACCACTCATGCTCTGATAGTGTCTTTCTGCATACTCAACAAGTCTCTGTTTTTGTTCTGGAGTCACCCGTACTCGTATGTTTTCTTCTTTGCCATCTTTTGGTGTTTTTCTAGCCAAACATATCACTTCCCTTCCACAAGTATAGTTTACTACTGATTACTACAAAATGTCAATCTATTTTTGTTATTTATATATATATTCTCTTGGACTAATCTTGAGCTATCTTGGACTAATTTACTTCTCACTCCTGTAGATCTTTATCTACAATCTCCCAGTAACCATTCTTTGGAGATCCATGTCTTATAAGAATACTATACTCTTTTAACTTCTTAATATTGTTCTCAATATTTCGACTGGCAACCCCAATTTTTTCAGCTAACTTAACTGCTGATAATTGATGATCTTCTGAAAGTAACTTTATAATCTTTTGCTGTGTATCGTTGAGGTCTGTTCTCCACACTACCTCCGATGCTTCTCCGATGCTTTCTTTTCCATTTGTCATCGGAAATGAACTACGGAACAGCTCTACCCGAAACATATTATCGAATTCCTGAAATCTCGGCTTCGAAAGTCCATACTCTTCTGCAGCATTAAGGATTCTTTTTATTCCGCTTCCCCATGCTTCTACAAGTCCCATCTGACTGAATATATTGGCAATGCCTTTATTCCGGATCTTCGAATGACCATTCATGACTTCCTCATAAGTTAATCCGTTATATAATCCACCCGGAGAAGTCACCTCCAGTCTTTCATCATAAACTGCGACCTGAATACAAGATTCATCCAACAGGTTACAGTGACAATGGGCGTTAATGATCATTTCCAATAAGCGGAGCTACCATAAAATCTGCCGGATCAGTAATCGCATCTGCCAGGAAAATGGACTTGCCACCAGTATGCCAACCGGAGAAAAAGGAAAAAGCTATAAAGAGAACATGGAATATCATCATGGCACCAGCTGGAAAGTCAAGCTACGTGTT
Organism: Blautia sp. AM23-13AC; assembly: GCF_003435675.1. NCBI lineage: Bacteria > Bacillati > Bacillota > Clostridia > Lachnospirales > Lachnospiraceae > Blautia > Blautia sp. AM23-13AC. Next base: position 87,648 of record NZ_QTUL01000010.1, read on the forward strand.
GCAGTTGATAAGGCAATCTGGACTTCCATCAACTATGAGGAATTTCTACAAAAAATGCAGTTAGCCGGATATGAAGTCCGCCAAGGAAAACACCTGTCCTTCCGTGCACCGGAGCAGAAGGACTTCTCTTACCTGAAATCTCTCGGAAGTTATTATAGCGAAGAAAATGTCCGCATCCGTCTGGCAAAAAATCGTAGCAAAGTGAAAACTCCAAAGCATCTGTCCAGAGATGCTCGCCTGTATATCAATATTTCCACTTATGTTACAACCGGCAATCGAGAAGGATTTGAACGTTGGGCAAAACTAAATAATCTAAAAGAGGCAACCCGCACCTTCAACTATCTTTCTGAAAATAATCTGCTGAATTATGAAGATTTTCAACAGCATGTTTCTGATGTTGATGCTTCTGTTAAAGCGGCTGAACAGAGAATAACACAAATCAACAATGAACTGAACACGCAGAAAGTCATTCAAAAACATTGTGATTCTTACCGGCTCTGCCGTAAAGTGATTGAAGATTGCAAATCTGCTAAAAATCCAAACGCATACCGGACCAAACATCAAGTAGAATACCAACTCCACGATTCACTAAAAAAAGAGCTTCAGGATCTCGGTGTTACCAAAATCCCAAGCTCTAATAAAATCCAGAAGCGGATAGAAAATCTTGAATCTGAACAGGCTGCTACTGTCCGTGAAAAGCAGGAATTACAGAAAAAGCAGAAGACACTGGATATCATCAGACAGAATTTCACAGCACTGCTTAATTCTCCTGAGATCAGTTCAGACTTACTTCCAGCAAAACGGGAACCTATTTCTGTCACAAGAGATAAATAAGATTGCACTGGCAACTCACTCATTTTCTTTCAAATCTTCCCATGGTTTAAAACCCATTTTCTCCCAGGTGACGCCATACGGTGCACCTCCGGAGGTATTTGTTTTTGGATTATGACAGTTATATAACGAAACGAAAAGACCGGGATTTCCCGATCTTCTCATATTATTTATGGACTTTTCTTTTACAAATACTAAATATGACTAAGGATATTCCCATTAAAGAAAGCCACATAATTACATTCGTATCATCTCCCGTTTTTACATTTGGAGTGCGACTGCTATTATCACCCGATGGTTCTTCTGAAACTGGTGGCGTATTCGTAGTAATTGGTGGTATCGATTCATTTTTAAATTTAGGTTCTGCCGTTACATTCCAAATTATCTGACCATCATAATTACCTGGAACTGTTATGATAAAAGGTTCGCTTTGATATACTTGATTGCTAATTTGTGTTTTTTGTGTCTGGATAAAAAGATACACTCCTTTTTCCAGATCTCTGTACATAACTTCTCCGTCTGAGTTGGTCTTTCCGGACATTCCTTTGATGTTGTTATCCTGTACATATTTTTCCAGTTTTTTTGCAGCTTCTGCCTGAGCGGAAGAATCATCAAAATCAAATATGACTCCAGACTTTACAAACTCACTCACTAATGCCCATGAATTATTTTTATATGTTCCAACCTGATACATCGTAAATTCAGTATTACTTAGCTTATATACCGTGGTCTCATCTTCAACAGTTGCTTTTAATAATATACTTCCCAGATCATTCGCAGACACAGGTAACGGAATGAGGAGTAAAAGCATACACATCACACTGACCATACACATATATATTCGCTTACGTTTACTTATTCTGCTCATGTTTTTTCTCCTTCCTGCGTTTATGTAACTTAATACTCACCCATATGATGATGAAGGCAAAAATTCCAGCAATCAATAGAATCAAATTGAATGGGATTGTGCGCTGAAGACCAACTTCCTCATCTATCTTCTGTGCCTCTTCATACGGAATTCTAGTGCCACGTACAAGCAGTCTGTGCGTGTTAACCGCATAAGGAGTGCATGTGACCAGTGTTACATAATCCTTGCCCTTTTCAATCTGTAAAGAATCTGTATCTGATGGCAATACTGTCAGAATCTGATCCACCTGATAGGCAAAGGTATGATGAAGAACTTTAATATAAAATACATCTCCAACCTCCATTTTGTTCAGGTCGGTGAATATCTTGGCATTTGCAAGTCCACGATGTCCGGATAATACCGCATGACAGCTCTCACCACCTACTGGAAGCGAGGTGTTTTTCAGATGTCCTACACCTGACTGCAGTACTTTTTCGGATGTTCCATGATAAACCGGAAGAACAACATCAAGCTTTGGAATATCAATATATCCCATCATTCCAGTATCATCAATTTTCAAAAGTTTGTTATACTCATCATCTTCTGTCTGGTTTTCATTGCTTTCTGAAAATGGATCTGCTATGGAACCAATTCCAATCAGGCTTTCATTGTATTCCTGTGCCTGCTTGATCATGGCATTTTCCTGATCTTCCGACAGATGAGAAACTTCCTGTTCATAATCTGTAGCAATGGTTGTGCTGTTCATCTGATTGATATAATTGCTCACCACCGGATACAGGATTAAAGAAAATGCCAGTAGATATCCGATTCCTCTTAGTATTTTCACTACTTTCTTCATAATATCCTTCACCTTTTCGTCTGTTTCTTCTGAAATACTCAGTTTACACTGAACATTTCAGAAAAAGCAGACATCCTCCCGGTACAATACCGGGAAGATGAACTGTCTTTTTATCCATTCTTAAACTTCAGAATGTCTTAGTTTTTTGCTTTCTTTTTACCAAAAGCTTTGCTTGCTGTTAATACACCGAAAAGAACGATACCAGCCAGTGTTACCATAAGGGCACCCTTGCTACCAGTGGATGGAAGCTGTGCACCTGTCTTATTTTCTACAGGCACTTCTGGTGAAGTCTCTTTATCCATATTTTCTACAGTTGTTGATTTGCCATTATATGTATAAGTTACAGAGTACTTTTTAAGTTCACCAGTTGCATTATCATATTCTGGTGTAATTACAATCTTAATATCGCTGAGAAGCTTGTTGTATCCGTCAGGAGCTTTTGTCTCTTTTAAGTAATATGTTCCGGCTTTCAGACCTTTCACAAGAACTTTACCGTCGTCATCAGATACGATTTTTGCAGATGTAAATCCAGCTGCACTTGCTTCTTCCGGTGTTGCCTGGCGGTATACACCGTTATTTTCATTTATAATATTAATCTTAGCATTTGTATCTGCTGCAGTACCTTCTGTGTTTGCCTTGTAAAGCTCGAATTCTGCTCCTGCAAGTGCAGTCTTATCGGTTTGATTATTCTGATCTTTTAAATAATATTTAAAGATTGTAAAATCAAACGTATGCGCATTTACAATACTTGGTTCAGATTTTCCTGTTTCATCTGTTCCTGGTTTATTACTAAACTCTAATTCCGCCTTGTTGGTATTTGGATTCATACCGATCACAGCATCTTTATTTAAAGTAGCTGTATATACAACTGTAATTGTCTCACCCACGTGTTCCTTATAGGAATTATAGAAATCATTTAAAGTAACTGTTAAAATACGGTTAGTTTTGTCATATGCAAGTGCATATGTGTTTACTCCTGACTTTTTAGCTGTAAGTGTTGTATTTCCAACTTTTACAGATAACACTTCTTTTAAATCAAGTCCTTTGGATAATGTATCGGTAAATTTAAAAGTATAAGAAGTATATCCTGTCATATCCGGTACTTTAGATGTCAGCTGGTAAGTAACAGTATCACCAATTCCAAAATCTCCGGCTTTCTTTTCCTCTGCTGCGCCATGTGGTGCGATGGTGTCCTCAGACTCATTTTCGTCATCTAATTCCATCTGGTGATTGCCTTCCCAGTTACCATTCACAATCGCATCAATTTTAATACCATTCCCCGTCTGTGATGGAATAAGTTTCTTATCTACTGTCGGGTAATTGCTCTTCATATTAACTGTAGCATCAGTACCTGTAACACTGACTAAAGATGCTACAGATTTTACTGTTTCATTTCCAGGTGCTGTAGATGTATCTGTTGCACCTAACGGATAAACTACATAATATCCGTATGCAAGATTGTCGATTACTGTAGCATCAGCTGTTGTCTCTACAGTTTTATGAGTAGCCTCTACAGCTGTTTTTGTTTCACCTGATGCACTAAGGATCCATCCCAGGATATCTTTTGCAAACGCTGCGCCTTTACTTCCATCATCGCCAATCTGCTCTTTAACATATTCATATGCTGCTCCACTTAAAGCTTCACCTGTTAAACTTTCAGATCCTGGTATTCTAGTATTATTCTTAAAGAATCCTTCATATGCACTGTTCAGTGTATATGCTACGTTATCGCCACTTTTTGTTGCTGTAAAAATCTGATACAGATCCAGAGTCTTTCCTGCCACTGTATTGTTGACAGTCAGAGTGCCTTTTGGATCTTCTGCTGCAAATGCAGTCATGCTCATGGACAGTATCATGGTCATTGCCATCAGAACTGCCATAAATCTTGATACTAATTTCTTCATGTTCCTCTTCTCGCTTTCTTTTGATTTTTTATTGGTTCGCTTTGGATTCTTTCAGCCTTTACGGTGGAAGTTCCCCACGCAGCCATATCTCTCTCATGACACTACTTCCCCCTTTCCTACATCGTCTGTTTCCTTTTCTTTCTACGTCCGGTATAAAGCAGGAACGCTAACAACAGACCACCTGCTATGATGAACATCATGATGCCTTTTCCACCAGTGTCCGGAAGAAGTGCAAAATGTCGGTTGATGATAGTGAAGGTAAATCCATCTTTAGAAGTTTCGATTGTAGTTGTATATCCTTTTATTTCCGTTTCCGTAACAGAATATTTGTAATAATGCAAAGTTCCGTCAGCATCTTTTGTATAGGCTGGGAGCAGCTTGTCGGGTTTTTCTGACTTAATAATCTCCTGCCATGTGGATTTTGAGATATCGCCTTTTATTACATAGTTTTCATATCCCGGCACAACTTCTATATGTTCCGTTCCATCTGCATCCGTCCAGCTTCTGGAAATCGTGACTGTAATGGAAGCCGGCCTGATACCATCCATATTTCGGAAATCTTTCCAGACCTTATTAATGGTCAGATTTACAAATTCATCACATGGATCCTGTGTATCCGATGGTTCCGGTGATGTGCTGTCCCCTGTATTTACTGTAGTTTTGGCATCTGACATCAGAACCGCTTTCGCATCTGATACATAAGCATTCAGATCTGCCGTTTCAGAAGAATCTTTTGTTGCCATGACCGCATTCTGCAAGGTGTCATATGTATCTACCTGCACTACATGTTTTACAGAAAAGATGCTCCATCCATTTTCCTGGCTGAACGTATCTGTCAGGACAGCTGAATTCTTTTTGATCTCATTGACCGTAATCGTCGGTTTTCGGTAGATACGGTAAATGTTATCCTCACCTTCTACACCTGCTTTTGTATTAAACTCATATACGGAGTCCAGTTTACTATTTCCGCTGAATGGTCCCACCAGCTTGGATGTTCCACGGACCACATCGCAGTAATACATGTCATTATTCCGAAGAAGACCTTCGTCGTTGTAACCAACAAAGCCTCCGCTTCGTCCATCTGTTGCCGTACCGTCTGCATCATTTCCGGCTCCGCCTGCGTAGACATTGTATCCAATGCTGATTCCATACACATTACTGTCTGTGATTTTTGTCCTGTTTGCCTTGATCAGGTTGACACTGATATTTGATTTTGTATCATCATCTTTTGAAATTCCATTACTGTCACACGGAAGCTTAATAGAGGAATCTCCAATCTTTATGATTGCAAAATCTGTCCGCTGGCCGTTGTCTGGTGACTTTTTGGACAGACCAACGGAAATATCAAGTCCCAGCAGATTCACATGGATGAGATTTCCATCGTACAGCGCATCGACCTTCACAATTCCAAGATTGATGTGCAACAGGTTGGAGTCCTGAATTTTATCCAGATACAACGCCTTTACAAGATTATCCAGAACTACGAGCAACGCATCCACCACCGTGGAATCCAGTTTTACATCCGCAAGATAGGCAAAGCTTGTTCTTCCGGCAAAGCCTCCGGCTGTTCCACCGGATTCTACCAGTTTCAGGCTGTTTTCCTGATTTTGGGCATCTCCGGCATTACAGCCTGTCATTCTGGAAAGATTTGCATAGCCGATAAATCCTCCTGCGATCTGCTCCTCTCCACCTTTACTCTGAACGGTATAACCACCAGGTATACCTGCCACACTGCTGTCATCAATGTGGGAGCCAAAAATATCCAGAACACCGAGGGCACCGCCAAGAAGCTGTCCTGCATTATCTCCCAGCACATCCAGCTTCTCCATTTTCACAACTCCGCTTTTTCCGGAGTAACCTACAAAACCGCCGACGCTGTTCAGTCCAGTTACATAATTTAATCCTGTTACAGTGCTGTTTTTGACAGAACCATTTAACAGTGAACCACCAAATCCTCCAGCTGTTCCGCTGTATGTAACCTGATTATTCTGTCCTGCATCTGTTGCTGTGTTAGCACTGACGCCAAGCCCTGCATCTGGACTTCCTGTGACATTTCCGTAATATACATAGCTTCGGAATGCATCCAGCACATCGGTTTTTCCAAGTTTTAAAAGATACTGTAATACCGAGGTCTCATTACCTGCACTAATGTTTGCGGCACCGGAAACATCCGCAATACCGAAGCATCCACCGGCATATTCACCGGCTACTACGGAACGGATCTTGTCTGCACGGATTCCGCTTCCCGGCGTATCCTTCTCGCCGAGGACCGCTCCGCAGAGACTTCCTGCAAATCCTCCTGCTGCTTTTGCGTACCCGGTATTGCTTCCATTTTGATAGGTTCCGTTTACGATCACGCCCCAGTCATCCCAGGCTGACACAGATGCACAGCGGATGGTGGAAACAGTAGCATTCAGAACCTTAATCAGCTCTGCCGGAGCATTTACCATAAGAACATCCAGAAGCTTATTCAAAAGTCCCTGTTTTGTAGCTGTATCAATAGCTGCCACACTACCCGGATCTACTTTTCCGGCAAAACCGCCTACATAAGAAGTTCCATCTACACGCCTTAAATTTGTGATACTGCAGGAGGAAGTTTCATCTCCCCAGATTTGGCCGCCGATCATTCTTCCCACATAGCCTCCGGCAAATCCTGCCGGATCTTTGTCTGCAATACCGGTTGCTTTGATCCTTGCACCGGAACGATATCCTTCCACATGGGACTGTTTCACGACTGGCACAAAGGTTTTTAATGCTGCCAGGCTGTCTGCACCTATAATCTTAAGGTCTTCCAGTGAAACGCCACCTGTGTTTGCCACAGAACCTGTGAGCATCTCACCAGCAAATCCACCACTGCTTCTATAAGCCTCTGCCAACTGAAGATCTACGGCAGTACCGTTTGTAACGGTTCCTCCTTCCATCCGACCCACATAGCCTCCGGCAGAACCACCCTGTGTTGCATTACTTGCCAGAATGCTCCGTCCTGCTGTAACAGCGTATCCATATGCATACTGGGAAATAATCTCATTTAACTGATTCTGATCATTGACTTCACCAAGTGCCTGTAATTTATTACCGTAACTTCCATAAGAACCGACAGCACCAACCCATTTGTTCCAGGTATCCGTATCCAGTCCACGAAGCGGTCCATAAACAGCTGTATTCTTTTCTGTCGGATATACTGCCTGAAGAAGCGTCAGCGGATTATCTAGTTTGATAAGACCAAATAAAACCTTCAGACTTCCTGTATCTGCAACATTCGCACACCGCATCAGTCCGGTATAACCTCCGGCATATTCCGTTCCATATACGGAACGGATACGATAGGCCGCACATTCTCTTACGGTTCCTGTATATGCAGCACCTTTCCAGTTATCCGTATTGTTTCCCCAGATCTGACCGCCATAGTTGTAACCCGCATATCCTCCTGCAAGTCCACGGTAAATGCTGTCATCACTTTCAGCCTGAGCCCTCACAGCACCTCCACAAGGTACACAGGTTGTTTCGCTGTTTTTGATCACAGGAACAAATGCCTGTAAAACGCCAAGAAGATTATCTGCCTTGATCAGTCCTCCAAGAGCACTTAATCCATTTACCACATCTGCCGCATTCCCCGGCTCCATGATTCCAACATATCCACCGGCACTTTCACGCCCTATGATATGTGCAAAATTATAAGAATTACTATTTTGAATCTGAACTCCAAGAAGTTCTCCTGCATATCCACCGGCTTTTCCCGTAACACCGTCTCCGTCTGTTGCAAGAACATTAAATCCGCCTGTTGCTCCATAAACATCTGAGTTGTCTATGATAGATGCAACTACAGTCAGTGCTGATAACAGTCCTGTCGTAGAAAGAACATGATCCAGAACGCTTGCTCCACCGATGGCTGCCGTACTTCCCATAGCAGCTTTACCAATATAGCCGCCGGCATAACGATAACCATTTACCGCATATGCACTGTCATTTCCGTAATAACTGCTACCATCTTCCTGCTGCAGATTCTTCGGCTCACTGACACCTGTATGCTGCAATTTATTTACATCGGAATTGCTGATCTGTACACCAGTTCCGCATCCGATAAAGCCTCCGGCACTTCCGGCATCCGCATCGTTGGTGCTATCTTTTTCAAGAGTACCTGTAACGGTAACGGTAACGGTAAACCCTTTTTCTACAGAATTAACACTGGCATTACTGATCACCGGAACAAAAGCATTGACCAGGGATAGTAATCCTGTCAGATCAACCAGTTTTGTAAGAATTGATGATTTAGATCCAATCTCTGCAACCGCTCCGGCTTTTACCAGACCTCCGAAGCCTCCGGCATAACGAAGGCCTTCTACTTTCAGAAGATTTTCTACTGCCGTTCCTTTTCCGGAATCAACAGCATTTGCTGAATTATCTACATGACCGCTCTGCATCTCTCCAACGAAGCCACCTGCATAGCCTTCTGCGTTTTCAAATCCGTTGTCAGCTGTAACAGTCAATCCATCTGCGGTACCAGCAACTTTGCAATTTGTAATTTTGCTGGATGCAGCCTGCAAGACACTCGCCAACTCTTTCAGACTCAGAATCTTACCAAGGACACTGTTCAAAAGATCTCCTGTGGCATCTCCTGCCTCCGCTGCACTTCCGGACCGCATGATTCCGATATAGCCACCGGCATGATACGGCGCTGTGACTTCTTTTACATTAGTCACATCAGAGTTTTTAACCATAACTGCTTTTCCATTACCGATGTATCCTCCGGCATCTCCAAGCGCCACATCATCATTTTTTCCGGATGCTGTTACGACTAAGTTGTTTCCTTCAATAGAAGAATCGGAAATTCTCGGATAAGCCACATCCATGACACTGAGAAGTTGATTTACATCCAAGAGGCCCAGTAACTTAATAGAACCTGTCTGTGCCACATCACCAGGCATCAGCCTTCCTGCAAAACCACCGGCATAGCTGGTTCCCTTTATATAAGAGAGTCCGGTAATATTTGTTGTTGCAATCGCACCAGTCTCACCTTCTGTTGTTTCATTCTCGCTATTCGTGACTGCTGAAATGAAATCTGCTTCTTCACTATTCTTTTCACCTGTAGAGCCATTCGAAGATGAATTCGTGTCTGTGTCAGCTTTGAATCCGGAATTGTTGTTTCCATAGTTGATATCTACTGCCTGTCCTTCACCCAGAAAACCTCCTGCCATATCAGCGGATACCTGAGGATCAGAACCATTCGAAACATAGGCAATAGACGTATTATTGAACTCCGGTCTCAGGGCACTGACAACTCCAAGCAGGTTCTCCAATTCAATTCCTGTCAGTTTTGATGTAGTGGAATCTCCAGCACTTAATGCATCTCCGGCTTTAGCAAAACCTGCAAAGCCTCCGGCTTTTCCTGATGTTGCAGATGCAGTAACAGTTTTCAGGTTGCTGATCTTAGTGTCCCTTGCTCGTCCACTAATGCATTCTCCAATAAAACCACCACTATAACCTTTCTCATTGCCAGTAAACACACTATATCCTGACGAAACACCTGAAACAGTGCTGTCAACTGTAAACGTCTCAATCATCTGCCCTACAGAAAGAAGGCTGTCAATTTTCAAAAGCGGTAATCCAAGAAGTTTAATACCACCAACATTAGCAAGAGTACCACTTCCGAAATATCCGGCAAATCCTCCTGCACACTTTCCAGCCGTTACAGAATTCAGATTTGTGACGGATATTTTCCTTACTTCTCCACCTGTTCCATAACCGATAGCACCTCCGGCACGACCATTCTCTTTATCTGACGCAGTAACTGTAAGTCCCAAAGAGCCTCCGTTTACGGAACAATCTTTACATTCAAAACGCATGTAGTCTGCTGCTGTAACTGTTCCGCCAAGGACATCACTGACACTGGTCATTTTAGCGTAACCTAAGATTCCTCCAGCATTCTCTGTTGCTGAAACAGACATGCTTTCTGATGCAGTAATACTATTAGAATGCTCATTAAAACTGTAAGAAATACTGTTTTTTGCAAGCATACGATTCAAAGCTTTTGTAGTTGATTTTGAACCATCTGCAAGTTCTGAAGTATTAGAAACCTGAACAGCTCCGGCATATCCTACAAGTCCACCGGCATATTTGCCACTGGCATCTAGGGATATCGTACTTCCACCAATGGTACATCCGCTTATAACAGAAGGGCGAAGTCCCACCAGGTTCAAAATATCCATATCCGTAATATTACCGTTCAACAAACCTGTAAGAAGTTTTTTCACAAGATCAAGAAGACCTTTATTTTCATCAATAGATGTAACAGCACCAAGGGTTGCTAAGCCGGCAAATCCTCCGGTATAATCTTTTCCGGACACTGTACCAAGAGAAGAAATACTGCAGTCCACGGCATAACTGTTACGCATTTCTCCTATAAATCCACCTGCATAACCACTTTCCTTACCAGAGCTTCCTGTCGCAGATACATTTGCACTGCCATTAATGCTACATCCAAGCATTACTGTATTGACCGGGAAATCAGCTATTTGGATTCCCAGATGATCCAGTGCACCTGCAACAACTGCATTGGAAGCACGGCCAATAAATCCTCCTGAGTAATCTGTACCATTAACACTCTCAGTACCATTAACTGAACATCCAGTCATTACAGCACCTATTGTTTCACCAGCAAATCCACCTGTATAATTCTGCCCAGATATCATATCATTGCCAGATACTGAACAATTGCTGAACACCGGATTCACATAGCCAATTGGAATCAGGTTTCCAACTCTTAGAACACCTCCATTCAAAAGCGTTGTAATCAGATCCCCAAGACCTAATACTGGAATCAAGTTTAATAAAGTACTAAGTGCGTCCGTTACTCCTTTAAGCACTCCTGAAAGAGCTTCATATTTTGTAATACCCGAAATGTACCCGACAAAACCACCTGTCCAGCTGTTTGCATTAGATACTCCTGATAATCCTTCTACATGACAGTCTAATATTTGTACATTTCCTTTTACAACGCCGGCAAAAGCTCCTGTTGAAAAAGATTTTGGATCCTTTTCCAACCCACTTGATAATCCCAGGACTTTTAAAACTCCGGTCAACACTACACCAAGCAAACTAAAATCTTTTTTAATAGAATTCGTTGTCGTTGATACAGAAACTCCTGATAAGGTAAGATTTTTTACGACAACCTGTTTTGATGAAATCTGTAATGAACTGTCATATGGGGTCGATAAACTTCTAAAAAATCCAACACCATATTCCGTGTCCGAGCCACTTCCATTTGAATAAGCACTCTGATTAATTGCTGTGTCCTGTACAATCTTTACGTTACTGATTTTGACATTAGCACCTTCTGTCATTCCCTTGCGGCCTTCCATATTTCCCTGGAAGTTCTTTATAGGAGTCCAGTTATCATCTTTCCCATTAGAATTTGTCCCTTCTTTGGAAAGATCAATATCACGAAAGATAATATAATTCGCATCCTTACTGTATTTATATCCAGATCCTGCAATATTGGTATTGCTATGTTTTGACGTATCATAAGTAAGTACATAAGTTTTATTCTCATCAACTGTTATACTTTCCGAATCTATATCATCAGTAAAACCACTTTCATCCCCACTGCTTGTAAAAGCTTCTGCATCATCACTTCCTGTCTCAGCTGCTTCCTCGCTATCTGACGGAATCATATCAATCAAATCACTGTCATTTACAGTTTCATCTGCTTCAACGGATGCCGCTTCGGAATCACTGGCAGTACTTTCTGTTGCAGTTACTGTCATATCGGCTGACTCCTGAATCGTACTACTTACATACACATAACACTGTGTAGCTTTTGTACCAGCTATATCCCAAGATTGATTATCCAAATATTCTGTATCATTCAGCTTATGAGCACCGTTTTTATTAGCATACAATTCCTTTCCGGACCAATTATATGTATCATTAAACTTTACAATATCCGCATCACCCGGATAATACAGTTCCGTTTTGTATTCTGATGTATCCGCTGCCGGTTTCCAGTCTGTATATCCCCCCAGTATTCCCTCATTTTTCTCTCTTGTTTCATATACTCGCCAGATTGGTTCTGTCACATCCGTATCTGTTCCGATTGCCCGGAGCTGTGTTTCATTTCCAATCAGAATATAATTTTTATCACCGATCTTTTTTACCACCTGACCGAAATAATTTCTTCCTTCATAATCAGATGGATAAGCGCTAGTAATATCCTTAGTTGTCTCCTCTGTCCCAGCCTTATTTGCAAGAAGCTCCGGTGTTTCTGTTGTAAATGAAGAAGCAAGCACATAATTATGTGTTTTGCTGTAAGTAAGATAGGTACCATCTTCCAGTGTAAAAACCTGTCCCATTCCAACTTTTTCAGCAATATAATCCTCGCTCATTACAGGTTCGCTGTCTGAAGATTCCCCTTTCATCAATTCAAGCTGGTATCGGTTATACACATAAATCGTATCAGTCACTGAATCATATACTGTGTTGCCCGTGCGCTCTGATGATGAAGTGATGCTACCTGTAAAATCTGATGGGAAATTCCAGACATTTTCATTATCTATTGGAATATCATTCATCAAACAATAGGAAGCGTCTGATGCATAGGTAAGTTCTGCACCATCTGCAAGGACCTTGTCCCCTTCACCAACATTTCCATCTTTGTCTCCGGAAAACATCTGTGTTCCTGTACCGATTTGCAGAAGTTGCTGGTAATTGTAGATACATATTTTTCCATCTTCATAATCTGGATTTGCTTCTTCCAAAGTATCTGAGGTGTTTTCATCCTCGATAATTGTTTCTTCTCCATCTGTAAATCCTTGATCTTTGGAATTACCAAATTCCTCTGTTACTTCAGAACTTATATCTGTATTTGGCTCTGATTCTCCTTCAAAAGAATCAGGAATATCACTTTCCGTGATATCAGATATTTCAGATGTATCACTGCTGAAACCATCCTGTTCCGATATATCTGTAATTTCACTATTGGTCTGCACATTCATTCTTTCTGAATCTTCAGCATTCGCAACTACGACTTGCGAAGATAATAATGTAACACACAGAACAACTGCTGTAATTCGTCTTAAAACACTCAATTTCTTGTTCACAAAATCGCCTCAAATCTTCTGTCATGCTTGACTTTTTGTTACTTTTAACCACTCTGGCTGCTTTGCTGCCGCCGTCAAGCACTGGATCAGTTTTTTAGAAAACGCTCCACATTCACCATTTGAAATCATCTGTATTGCCTCTTCAGGTTCATACTTTCTTTTGTATGGACGATCATTGATCAATGCATCGTAAGCATCAACAATCCCAACAACCTGTGCACACATTGGAATCGCATTCCCTTTTAAGCCGTCTGGATATCCTGACCCATCATATCTTTCATGGTGGTGTCTGCATATTTCATAGCTATATTTGTTCAGCTTTTCCGTTGTTATCCCCTCTGGAAATCTCCGGGTCATCGCTGCACCTACTAATGGATGTTGTTTTACTACATTCATTTCTTCATCTGTCAACTTTCCATTTTTATTCAAAATTTCAATTGGTACTTTTATCTTTCCAATATCATGAATCGGTGCCAAATGGGCTACTGAAGCAATTTCTTCATCCGTAATTCCGTATTCCGGATAATTCTTCTGCAACTGAAGATATACCTGTTTCGTATAGAAACTGATATCATCTTGATACCCTGATTCAACTATCTGATTATGATTCAATACAGTAGTTAAAAGTGATACCATATCCCAATACTGCTTTGCCAAATCCTGTTCTTTCTTTACGAGTTCCTGTTCCATTCTTATAACTGTGTTCTGGACAATCTTCTCATTATGTAATGTAATAATTGCAGTATTCTCATTTGCATCTATATATTTTTTTGCTTCCATCCAAACATATTCATTCTTATCTTTTCCCGTAATTCTGCGATATGGAAGATCTTTTTCCATACATCCATCAACCAGGTTTTCTTCTAATCCTTCACTTGATAAGAAACCATGAACCATTTTTTTATCAGAAACATACACATATCTTTCTACATACTGGCTTATGAACTCTTCATAGCTTTCTGTATTTCTTACTTTCTCATACACTTCACGGATATGTGAGTACACACACTCGTAGCTTTTATCCTTCAAGTTCAGTTTTAACACAACATAAAATCGTCCAAAATATTCATCTTCTCCAGGGCGGATAACATCTGAAACTTTTACGCTCTCTAATTTATTATTGTATGTATTCTGCAGACTCAACAATATTTTATGTATCTTGCAGGTATCTTCTAAATTTCTGGAACAAAAACGATCTTCTTCCAAACAACGATTAATTGCCATTGTTTCCTCTACACACGATATGATATCCATTAAAGAAATGTTCTCCGGTTGTTTTGCCAGCATATAGCCACCATTTGTACCTTCACAGGCAGTGACTATTTTTGCATTTTTCAGTTTTTTCGCTATTTTAGGAACATAATTAGCCGAAACATTTAGCTTCCTTGACAATTCTGATGTAGATACCATCCGTTCCTGTGCTGCTAAGTAACACACAATTCTAATTGCGTAATCTGTTGAATTTTTTAGTTGCATCGTTATCCCTCTAATCTAAGCCCTGCAAAGTCTTAGTTTATATCAAAAAAATACTATCCTCTGTAGCAGTGATTCTTTTCCTGAAATATTTTCTCATCAGTTTCTCAATTATACAGATTGAAACCGGTTAATATAATGTACAATCAATGAAAATATTTATCCGTTTTTTTGTAAAATCTGTTCCATTGTATCGATATTCTCCATTAATATCTTTTTATGAACTTCGTTCAAAAAAAAGAAACCATGCCTCAACATGATTTCTCTTTCTTTTTCTATTCTATTTCTTTTAACATTTTATAAATAATCAGACCATTACTGACTGCCAGTACTTCATTTGCATTGTCAAAATTTATTCCGGAAATTTGTTTTATTTTTTCAAGCCTGTAAGATATTGTTCTATAATGAACAAACATTTCGTCTGCAGTTTTCCTAATACTTTGCTTATTTCTAAGATACATCTGCAAGGTTGTAATCAATTCTCCCTTATGTTCATCATCATATAAATATAATTTCTTTAATGTTTCCGGAATGTATCTTTCCAGTTCCGTCACATCATCAATTTCGCCGAATATCTGGAAAAATCCGAGGTTTGAATAATGTACTACTGACTTATTCTTATCACCAGTCACCAGGCGGATAATGTCTATATACTTGATAGCCCGACTTGCTTCGTGATAAGATTCTTTCAGCCGTTGATACCCTTCCACACTTTTTCCTATACCAATCTGAAAGTCTGTATCTTTCTTTCTATAAAGGATGCTTCGCTGGATAACATCCTCTACTTCTTCCATCTCTTTCTGATACTCCAGTTCTGTCTGATTGGAATCTACCTGTTGAATCATAACAATCTGATCCATATTTCTGTAAATAAGCGCATCCGGCAGAAGATACATCAATTCACCCACGATAACACCTACTTCGTGAAGCTGTTCTTTTGTATATTTTCTTTGTACATTTTTTTTGATGGTATGAAAATCAACAACCCTGTAAGTATCGCTTTCTTTCATTCCGAGCTGTGCTGCCGCTTCAGTCATTTCTTTCGAACTCAGTAATCCATTCAGAATATTATGGATAAGATCTCTCTGATACTTCTTTTTCACTTCATCCTGTGCAAATTCACTCAAAAATCCATACTGCAAGTTAATAATCGCATTTTCGATTGCCATATAATCAAGTTCTATCAGTTCTCTATTTTCTTCTGTTATTGTTATATATATATCCACCTCACTCAATATGGCAAATTTCACTATATATTGAACACAGCTTCCTTTCATCTGCTTCATATATTGAAATTTCGTAATAATATTGGGTTTATATGGCTGAATTTCATCTGACAATATTAACTTGGAGTTGTCCAAGTTTGTTGAAACCATACAATTAAGATTACCATAATACAATACAACAGGATTCTCGATCATGATGCTTAAAAATTTGATAATATCACTTGCTGTATTGCTTGATCCATTATTTTTTAAAATAAACGTATTAAAATTATCATGTGTAATTTTAAAATACTTTAAGCGTGCAGTGTCTTTATCGAATACCTGCATCATAACATGACGGATAATTCCCCAGTAATATAAATCTCCTGGAATTTCTACCAGAGGAATTTCATATTTTTTGCAGTGTTTTTCTAATAAACTCAATCTGCGTCCTGTAGGATCATATTCTTTTTTTTTCTTTACAATGAATCCACTTATATCACTTTTAACTAAATCTTCAAAATGCTGCTCTACTTCTCGATCACTGCATGATAAATATACCTGAATACTGGTTATGAGTATTTCACCACCCGTCAGGTATCGCTCCATATCTTCAATTTCGATTATTCGAATGCCTTTCACTTCCAAATCTAGACCTTTTTCACCGCAAAGCAGCTTCATTTTTGGAAATTGTTCTGATTCAAGTAATTTTCTTACAGTATATCCCATCGTTACTCCTTATCCATTGCCAAATCAATACAACATAATATCTGTTATGTTGTTTATGGACAGATTATTTTTCGTACGATATAATGCTAAATAACACCCTGCTATCTGTTATGCTGTTCATATTACATAGTTCCTTTCTGATTTTTTGGTAGCTGTGCCCTATTTAAGTACCGCTTTTGGTAAATTGGCTATAATCTTTATTATTTTTATTGCTTAAAGTTATCTTTTAGAGGAAATGAATGACTTGCAGAAATAGGGTAGAACAGGTTAATAGAGGCACTGTACAACATAACAGATATTATGTTGTACATTCCAATATTTCCTGTTCGACAATCTTATCCAGCTTCTTTTGGAACACTGTTTCTGTAGTTGCTGTATATATTCTCGTTACATTGATACTGCTATGTCCAAGTAAATCAGCAAGACCTGTAATATCTTTTGTCACTTTATAATAAATTCTTGCAAATAGATGTCGAAAATTATGCGGGAATATTTTTGATTCTGCTACTCCTGCCTTTTCTTTTAATCGTTTCATTTCTCTCCAAATATTACTTCTGTCTTTTAACTTCCCATTTTTCGTGACAAATATCCAACCTTCTGCTATTTGGTTATTATGGCAATAGGAAAGAAGTTTCCTTTGCAATACCTTCGGCAAAAAAATCCTTCTATACTTTCCTTTATTATAAATCTCTATCCTTCCAGATTTTACACGCTCCACTGTAAAAAATTTTATTTCGCTAATCCGAATTCCTGTACATGCTATTGTTTCAATACACAATGCAAGCTGTTCTTTTCCTTCTGCCATAGCTGTTGCAATCAATTTCCTGCATTCTTTTTCTGTCAATTCTTTCTGATCCTGTAAAAAAGGCTGCTTCTGCACTTTTATTCTTTTCACTTTCAGCTTTCCTACATTCAAAAATTCCAGGAACTGATTCAAGGCGGCAAGCATTGAATTAACACTATTGACAGCATATTTTTGAGCAAGCCATTCTTTATATTGCAACAATACTTTTTTATTGATCCGCTTATCATCTGCCAAAAAAGATAAAAACTTTTTTATATCTGCCATATATTTATTGATTGTTGCCTTTGCATTTTCTTTCTGGTATAGATAATCTGCAAATTTTTCTATCTCACTTTCTGATAGCTCTATTGAAAAATCCATCTGTTCCATAATCATAGTCCTCCTGAGAATTCATTTTCTTTCATTATAGCTGTTCGCTTTTTCGTATTCCCATACACTACTTTTTCTACTTGTTATGCATCCAAGATTTTTCAATATTTATCTCCGATTATATATCGTATTGTTGATTTTAGTCAACAGTAGACGCTTATTTTTATCATCTATTGTGGATATAATTTAACAATACGAGAGGAGATGTCTTATACTAATGTCGGATAGCGAATTATGTTTACAGGAAATCGGAAAAAGAATTATGGATCGTCGAAAAAAGCTGGGACTCACTCAAGAAGCACTTGCAGAAAAAGGGGAAGTCACTACCCAGTTTGTTTCTTATGCTGAATCAGGGAAGCGAGCAATGAGGCCTGAAAATCTGCTAAAAATCTCCTCTGCTTTAGAAGTAAGTGCCGATTATTTACTCACTGGTGAAATTATAGATAAGGATCTGTTGATTCTTTCAGATAAGCTCCGCCGACTCACGCCTTCACAGGTACGCACAGTTGAAGCTATTATAGATGAATGTAACAACCTTTTTAATCAGAAAGAAATTACCCTTCTCTCTCAAAAAAGGAATGGAAGCTACTAAAACAGTAACTTTCCATTCCTTTTTTCAATTATCTTACACCCCGATCAGCCCCTCTCTCCGGCTTATCTTTTCCCTGCTTTTCTTGAATAATCTTCTTATTGATCTCAAGTCGTTCATGAATGGATTGCAAATTCTGCTCGAACGATACACCTATTCTGAAATCGGCGGTACATTCATTCTGATTTAGCGGTACGCGTTTTCTACTCCAATCGGTACGTTTTTCCTTTATTATTGTGATGTAACTATTATTCATCACAGTGCAAAGGAGGAACTATTATGCACGACTACAATACTATTCTTGGTGTCATAGAACTTCGACTTAGCAAAGTCAGTTATGATACCGTACAAAAACGTTACCGGATTGGCCGGAGTGGAATCATATTGATTATGAAACGTTATAACGAGTCTGGATTATCACTGGATGACCTTCGGCAAATGCCTGCCTTAAAAGTGGTTGATCTTATCTATCCAAAAGAAAACCTCAGACACAAGGATATTCCACTGCCTGATTTTGGAAAAATACATGAGCAGATGGTTCAGATGGGAAAACATGCTGATCTAAGTTTTCTATGGATCGATTACAAAAAAGAACATCCTAATGGTTATCAGCTCGCCCAGTTTTATAAGCTGTACCGCGATTTTATGGTAGATACTTACGGTACTTCTAAAACCTCAATGCCCGTGGAACGGATCCCTGGCGAAAAGATGTTCATTGACTGGGTCGATGACCAGCCGGAACTGCTATTGGACACAGCTACCGGAGAACTTCAGAAAAGTTATGCCTCCTTTCGCAATCATTTGATGACTACGAAAGAACTATAACACGTTGAAAACTTATTGATCAGCTGAAGCGGAAATGCGTTCAGTTACATCCAGAAAGGCTGATCAGTTCTTAGCGGAATGCGTGGTCCGATGAGCCGGAATTTGCACTGCCAACTACCGTAAGATAATCCAGCTTCTGTAATTCTTCATTTAGCTGTTTGACAATCTTATAAGCATAAGACTTGGAAACTCCCAGTTCCGCTGCAACTTCTTCTAATCAGCAAGGAAGAATATGATGAATGGAGGTATAAGTATCCGGAACTGGATACTTACCAGAAACGTGCCAAGATACCATCTCAGGAATTGAGTGATTACCTCGTAAAAGAATTGACTAAAAAAGAAAAATAAGGAAAAAGAAAACCTTACCGATTTTTAGGCTTGCCACCCTTGCATATCATAGAAGAATCTTATTTACAGACTTTTTCTCACAGTCTCAATTCTACCTACCGGAAACTGAATCGCCAGAGAAGCGTATTTCCAAGCGATACAGCTCTATTAAAGGCACTGTATCTTGCCACATTTGAAGCTACAAAGAAATGGACCAGTACGATCCGCAACTGGGCACAGGTGTATGGTGAACTGAGTATTATGTACGAAGGACGCCTCCCAGAGTAACGAATAAACGGGCGAATAAGACGGGCGGAAAACCGCCTGCTCTTGACATGCCATTCAACAACTGTTATATATAAAACAAGGGTGAGAAGCCTGATTTTTAGGCTTGCCACCCTTGCATATCATAGAAGAATCTTATTTACAGACTTTTTCTCACAGTCTCTTATAAGCTGTCATCAGCATGTCTTCCCGCTATGCGTTCTTTCAGTTTTTTCAAAATTGCCATAACATCTGGCTGTGTCGGTGTAAATTTAACCCCTCTCTTTAGCATACCCATGACTTTTCTTGCTTTCTGCTCAATTTCATTTGCCGTATGCTCACTAGTAAGCATGAGATGATTACCGCCTATGGTATACTCGCGTTCTATATATTCCTCTGTTATTGGGAACATATCCTGTATCAAAAATGCACTTTCTCGGCTATCGTCCAGCTTTACAATATGTATAATATCGCATGGCTTACCTGCCTTAGCTTTTTTCTCTACAATTCCTTTATATTTATCAATACGACTTGATAATGGTATCATCCAATATATCCCTGTATTTGTATCTTCAAAGCAATAATAATGAGGTCGGTTCCCCGCCTTATTCCCCTTAAGATATGGGTCTGGCATATCTTCAAAAAACTTATCTTTAATTATATAAAATCCTGTTTTCTTCATGTAATTTTCTCCATATAGAAAAAGTCCCCCGCCTTACGGCGAAGGACTAAACTTTCGACCCAACCATTTATATACCGCATATCGGTCAGCGGTAAACTTTCAACCCGACCATTTATATACCACATATCGGTCAGTGGTAAACTTTCTTTGTACTTACATACTAGCAAGAACAAAGCAGAAAGTCAATAGGACTTTCTATTATAATTTTATGCCGATTAGACATAAGCTATGCAATATATCAACACCTATAAAGCAAATATACAATCAAGCTAATTATAACTTTGTATTATCATGTTGATGTCTTCTAATATATGATATACAGTTATCAATATGTTTTTCATCCACTATAGGCTTCCATGACTTACCTCCCCATAATCCTTTTGGTATCTGCTCTATAAGGACAGGATATTCTTTTCTCAATAGCCTTGAAGATGCTCCGAATAATAGTTGCCCAACTTTGGAAAGTGCTAGCTAATATTCTTTATGTATTCTATAGTCTGTTTTCTACCAGCTGTATCTGACTGTAAGACTGCTTTTCTATCTGCTTATATTTTTCAATCAATTTAGGCTGAATCAACGGATATGTCCAATTCTCAGGCAACTCATCCATTAATATAACCTTTTCCATTTCACTATGTAATTCTTTAGCGAATTCATTTATCTCCGCAAAATAAAGCATTCCAAAGGTTTCCTCGCCTGTATCATTTACTCTTGTTTTGCCTATCACTGAATATACACAGATTGGCTTTATCTCATATTTTACTGCTCCTGTTTCTTCCTGGAGCTCCCTTTTAGCGGTTTCGAGAATATTTTCGCCTGCTTCTCGATGCCCTCCCGGCACTTCATAGGTATCTCTTTCTTTATGCTTACAAAACACCCACTTGCCGTTGCTCTGTGAAATTATTACTGCAAACTTCAGTAATGAATCATCTACTGTATCATAAAATTTAACTTCTAACATATTTCTTCTCCATCGACACCTATAATCTCATCTTCTAAATTTGCTTTGAAACAAAATGTACAATTTCCTTCTTTGGTTCAAGAATATAAGGTACCAACTCCTGCGGATATACCTTTACATCATTCTTTAAATCCTCAAGTGGAACCCAGCAAAAATCTAAATCAATCCTTTTGTCATCCAGACCATCATAACCATGAAATACTCCATCTAAAGGAATATCATAATTAACGAGATGTACATTATAATATAAACATATCTGATGACATGGTCTTTTACCCCATGGAAAATATATTTCACCAATCGCCAGCAGATTATCTACCTCTATTTTAGTGTGAAGTTCTTCTTCAAATTCCCGCTTCAAAGTTTCTATACTTGTTTCCATTGCTGCTACATGTCCACCTATAATGGAATAATCATCATTCTTAGGACGCTGTAATAGAATTTTTCCATTGCGTATCAATATTCCACCAACTCTGTATGAAAACACAAAATGATCATTCTTAAATAAAATATCCACTTAAAACTCCTTTGCATTTATTTAAACTATTTCAACTCTTCTATCCATTTGCCATTTTCTTCAAAAAAGAAATACTCACTAATATTGTCATTTAAAAATACTTCCAACATCTTATCCATTCCATAAGCAAGTTTTCTCTACTTCATTTCATCTAATGTCAGCCAGAATACATCCCCTTCTTCAGACGAAGTAACTATTCCTTCAAACTTATCTATCTTATATAATAGCACTATATATCTTGTTTCTTCATCCAGTCTTTTATCCCACAAAGTTTTGGTTCTGAAATTTTCAATCCAGTTTCTTCCCACACTTCGCGTATCACAGCATCTGTAAATAATTCTCCTCTTTCCACATGTCCTCCCGGAAATGTTATTCCAGAGTAATCGTCATCAGTCTTATCTTGGACAAGTATCCTATTTTCACTAAACACCATACACATATTAGTCATTATCACTTTTTCTGTTCTTGCCATTCGTAATACCCTTATCCTTCATTTGCTGAATCCATATATATCATTTCAACAATACTGTCTGCATCAATATCAGATGTAATAATTTTTTCATTAAAAACTGATGAAAAATCCTTTTCTCTCCACCATCTACGCATATCTTCTTCACCAAATTCCTGTTTTTTATCTCTTGTATTATGCCGCCTGACCGTCTCTTCAAATGATATATCAAAATAGTACGCATATATATCCATTCCATACAATTCATTTGCCGTTTTGAACAAAGGACTATACCACTCATCATACATGATGCCCTCTAAAATAACCACATCACAATGCTCATACCCATATTTCATAAGTTCTATCATAAGTGGTAATGCCTTAGTATCAACGCCATCTTTAACCCACAAGATATTTCTCCTAATCTCATCTTGTGAAATCATCATTGTATTGTATCCAAATTTCTTTTGCAACGCTCTAGCTACTGTTGTTTTTCCACTTCCAGAGTTACCTCTTAATATGATTATCTTTTTCATAATTTCTCCTTAATCTTGCTACTACTCTCTCCACAAATAGAGCCAAACTAGAGCCATTTGAGAAAACAAAGTAAACGGTAGAACCTGAGTACCTTTTTATTCACTTCAAGTTATGCCATAA